>CACXHH010000040.1 GCA_902767455.1 uncultured Eubacteriales bacterium | reverse complement strand
GCGTTTCGGCGCTCATGCGATGCATAGTCCACACTTCGTCGGCGCGGTTAAAGGCGCTCATAACGTATTTGAGAAGAATTTTCGTCAAAAGCTTGCTGTGCGTAGACTTATATATATCTTTCTTATACTGGCTGTGGAAGGTCATGACGAACGGGATATTTTTCTTTTTATGGAGCTTTGCCGCAGCTTTGCCGATAAAGAAGGGAGAATGCCCGTGGATAACGTCGATACGGAGCGTATTTATTATCTTCTTGTATTCTTTATCACTCGTCGGGAAAAGCGTTACGTCGTAATTGATGCTCTTGACAAAGAAGCTCTTAAATCCTACGACGAGATAATCTCTGCGGTACGTAACGCCTTCGGACTTAGGAACGAAAACGACGACGTTGCACCTTTCTTTAAGCCCGTTCGCAAGATTGTCGATGACGTTAATAACGCCGTCGACACGCGGAAAAAACGCATCGCAAAAAATCGCAACGGTCATTTTACCGTTGCCGTTGAATTCGGCGACCTTATCGGCGACGAATTGATAATAGAGTTTTTCCGATTGCTTTTTATCCATAAAACAGAATAATTACGGTCGGATATCGCCCCGCCCGAAACCGTTAAATCAATTCTAACATATCCTATCGACTATGTCAAGTGATTATCCCGCTTATATTGTTTTACGGCTTTCCCGCCGCAAAACGAAGAGAAAGCGCTCGTTTTACGTGTATTTCTCTTGACAAAGCGATCGTTTAGCAGTATAATGTAAGAAATGTAAGAAACACCTTACTAAATAACAAGGAAATTATGAAAGATTTTAAAGAAGACAGATTTATAGTAAGCGTAAAAGTAGGGCCGAAAGGACAGATAACGATCCCTGCCCAAGCGAGAAAGCTTTTTAAGATTTCGGTTGGAGATACCCTTATGATACTCGGCGACGTAAACAAGGGTATAGCGATCGTAAAAGACGACGAGTTTTACAAGATTTTGGGAGGAACGTTCGATGTCGGTAATAAAAACGATTGATTTAACGAAAAATTACAAAAATCTGACAGCGGTCGACAAACTTAATATCGAGGTAAACGAAGGCGAGCTTTTCGCGCTACTCGGTGTAAACGGCGCCG
This sequence comes from uncultured Eubacteriales bacterium, assembly GCA_902767455.1. Classification (GTDB taxonomy): domain Bacteria; phylum Bacillota; class Clostridia; order Christensenellales; family Borkfalkiaceae; genus UBA4636. The sequence continues at coordinate 1,464 of CACXHH010000040.1, read as the reverse complement.
GCAAGACGACAACAGTCAAGATGCTCGCTACGCTCACCCGCCCCGACGGCGGCGACGCGTTCGTCTGCGGGCATTCGATAGTAAAAGAGCGCGATAAAGTTCGCGGGCTTATAGATATTTCCATGCAGGAAACGGCTATTGCCCGCAAGCTGACGGTAAGGGAAAACCTTGAATTTTACGCAAAACTCAAAGGCTTCGACCGCCAAACAATAAAAGAAAAAGTCGACGCGATATTTAACGCGTTCGGCTTTGACAAGGTCGCCGAAAAATACGCGGCGAAACTTTCCGGCGGGTGGCAGAGAAAGTTATCGATAGCGCTCGCGCTTATATCCGAGCCGAAAGTTCTGTTTCTCGACGAGCCGACCTTGGGGCTCGACGTGATAGCAAGAAGGGAGCTTTGGGCGGTCATAGAGAAGCTCAAGGAAAAGACGACGATCGTTCTCACCACGCATTATATGGAAGAAGCCGAAGCTCTCGCCGACGTTATCGCAGTAATGAAAGACGGAAGGCTTCTGTTTATAGGAAACAAGGAAAAAATGTTTGAAGCGACGGGCAAACGTAGCGTTGAAGACGCTTTTATTGAGCTCGTTACGAAGGACGGCGCGTTATGAAAAAATCAATGCGATATATTTTTACGCTTGCGGGGCGAAACTTTAAGGAAATACTCCGCGATCCGCTCGGAATAATCTTCACTTTAGCCATGCCATTGATTATGGAAGTCGCCTTTTACTTCCTTTTCGGAAAAATGACGGCGCAGTTTCAGATGAAGTATCTCGCTCCCGGGATAATCGTATTTTCGCAAGCGTTTTTAACGCTGTTTACAGGGCTTGTGTTAAGCGTTGACCGCTCGAGTTCGTTTCTCACCCGCCTTTACGTTTCGGGCGCGAAGCCTTTCGACTTTATCGCGGGTTACGCGTTATCCGTTCTTCCGATAGTTCTGTTTCAGTCGGTACTGTTCTTTGCTGTCGGAATAATTATAGACGGAACGCTTTTAAGCGTGACGATAATACCTACGATAGCGTTGAGTCTTTTGACCTCTCTCACGTTCGTAAGCGCCGGAATACTTCTCGGCTCGATATGTAACGAAAAATCAATCGGCGGCGTAGCTTCGGTAGTTATCGCGGGGCAATCGGTTTTAAGCGGAATGTGGTTTCCCATCGACGGGCTTAGCGGCGGGTTTTTGACGGTAATGAACGTTTTACCGTTCAGAAACGCCACTTTGCTTCTTCAAAACGCTTTCAACGGCGCGACAGATACTTTCGACGGCATTATAAAGCCGCTTCTTATCGTTCTTGCGTATACGGTGGCGATCTTTTTATCCGCGGTGATAGCGTTCGGTAAAAAAATGATAGATAACTGAAAAAACTATTGCGTAACGAAAGGGGCTGTCGCGTTAAGCGGCGGCCCCAAAATATTTTAAAAGAAAAAACGGCGTTCAAAATCCGAAAGGAGGTTGAACGCTCG
>CACXHH010000039.1 GCA_902767455.1 uncultured Eubacteriales bacterium | reverse complement strand
CTCGAACAGCTCGTTTTGCAGTTTATTTTCGGGCTTGCGGCGGCTTCAATAGCCGTTCTGACGGGCAATCTTGCGCTCGGCGTCGTAATGCATTTTACGAATAATCTTATGACGACCGTCGCGACGGTACTTACGAATTTTGCCGCCGACGCTTTTCCCGATACACAAGCCGAAGCCGTCGTCGACGCTGTGTTTATTATAATAGGCGTAGCGTTCGTTACGATCTCGGCGATATATTTTATAAATCTGCTTATCGCTAAAACAAAGAGAAAGGCGACGGGAAAAGAAGAAAAGCCGTACCCGTTCGAGAAGGGTAAATACGCTATAGTAACGGTCAGAAATTTAACGTATTCCGACAAAGTCGACCTTTTACAACTCGAAAGGAACGATTTTTACGATAACGATTTCGGCTACGCGGACTCCGCTTGCTTGTATAAAGGTAAAATCTTTAAACTCAATCGTCCTTCGGGAAACGTTATATCGAAGGTCGTTTTCGCCGTTGCGGTAGTTTTTGCCGTCGCGTTGATTTTTATTGAAATGATAATATAAAGGAGGCTGATTATGGTATTCGGAAGTTTTTTCTATGGGATCATAAACGAGATCTATACTTATCTTAAAGTTCTTTCCACGATCGAAACTCAACTCAATTCGACGCTGTTTTTGTTCGATTATTTGCATTTTTCGATCGTATACACCGTAGTTTCGCTCGTAGTCTATCTTGCGTTTTACGTTCTTGCCGGGATAGGCGTTTATACGCTGTCTAAAAACAACGGCGTAACTACGCCGTATCTTGCGTTTGTTCCGTTTGCAAGGTTTTACCAGATGGGAAAACTCGTGGGTGAAAGAAAATTTTTCGGTATGAAAGGCACCGTTTTAGGTGTTGTCGTAGCCGTTTTATCGGCGGTATATTTCGTTACGACCAACTTTTCGGACGTAAAATATCTTCTCGAACCGTTGACGCAGACGGTGACGAAAAACTACTTTATCGAAGCCGTTATTTCGCAATCCGATTATACGATCTACAACCTGCTTTATTACTTCGACTACGCAATGCAGATAGTCCTTCTCGTCTTTTCGATCTTTCTCGCGATCGCGGTTTTCAGATGTTACGCGGGAAGAAACGCCACGCTTTTTTCCGTTCTCGGAGTGTTTTTCGGTATAACGGGCGTGTTTATTTTCGTTATAAGAAACAACAAAAAAGAAGAAGGGCTTTACGCTAGTAACTATACGAACAACCAAACGCAAAATAGCGGTAATTATAACGGATATTACGGCGGATTTTACGATTACGGCAACGGAAGAAATGGCGACGCAAACAAGGAAACTCAATCTTCTAAGCCCGCCGACGACGTTTTTGAAGAATATTCTGACAAAAAAACCGACTCCGATCCGTTCAAAGAATACCGCTCGGACGATAATAAACACTCAAGCGGCTACTACGATCGTTCAGACGATAACTCCGACGACTTGTTTAATTGACAAACTATTATTTCGGCGCTTTTCGCCGATAACTAAAACATTATGAATTTTGAAAACATTTCGGCGATCTCCACCGCGCCGCTCGCGGCGGGAGTAGCCATAATCAGAATAAGCGGCGACAGCCCTTTGAGCATAGCCGAAAAGATGTTCAAGTGTAAAACGCCCGTCAAGGACTTCGAGCCGTACAAAATGTACGTCGGAACGATAGACTGCGGCGATATACGCGATTTCGGAATGTGCGTTTATTTCAAGGCTCCTCACAGTTATACGGGCGAAGAAATGGTCGAGTTCCATTGCCACGGCGGCGTGGCTATTTCGCGCGCCGTTTTAAAGCGCACGTTTGAGCTTGGCTCGCGACTTGCCGAAAGGGGAGAATTCACGAAAAGAGCTTTCTTAAACGGCAAAATGTCGCTATCTTCGTGCGAAGGGCTCGTCGAAATGATATACGCTCAGTCCGATTCCGAAGCCAAAATGGGGTTTTATCTTTACAGAGAAAAGCTTTACAAGAAGATAAAATCCATTCAGGACGAACTCAAATATATTTTGGCGCTTATTGACGCGAATATCGATTATCCGGAAGAGGACGTCGACTTTGCTGAAAGCGAAAAAATAACATCAACTCTTGAAAAATGTAAAACAGAACTTGAAAAGCTTTTAACTACTTACGCAGGTTCGTCGAAGGCGGTTTCGGGTGTGAAAGTGGCTATCTGCGGTCGACCGAACGCCGGTAAAAGCTCGCTTTTGAACGCCGTGCTCGAAATGGATAAGGCGATCGTTACCGATATTGCGGGTACGACGAGGGACGTTGTGGAAGGCTTCAAGGAAATAAACGGTATCAGGTTTAATTTCTTCGATACCGCGGGTATTCGCGAAAGCAAAAACACCATCGAGAAGATAGGTATCGAAAAATCTAAAAACGTCATAGAAAAAGCCGACGTCGTTTTGCTCGTTGTCGACGGAACGGCAGGCTTTACCGAAGAGGACGAAGAGATCGTTTCCGCAACCGACAAGACTAAACTTTTAACTGTCGTAAACAAAAGCGATTTGTTGGATGCCGAGCCGAAGTTCGGCGACGTAGTCGTTTCAGCGGCCACGGGCGACGGTATGACGGCTTTGTTCGACGCCCTGACCGAGCGCGCAGGTTTAAACGAATTGAGCTTTGACGGCGATTTTCTAACCGAAGAAAGGCACTACGCCGCCGTCGCGAACGCCGTTTCCGCTTTGAATACTGCTTTGAACGCTTTAAGCAAATACCCGCTCGACGTAGTCGCTTCCGACGTGAAAGACGCGTGGGTGTTTCTTGGTAAAATAAGCGGAGAAACTTGCGATGAGGACGTTTTAAACGAGATATTCTCCAAATTCTGCGTAGGCAAATAAAAAATCAACGCGCGAAAAAACGCGTTATCGGGTGCGAAAGATGGGCTTTATTATGGATTTACCCGACAATTTAAAGTATATTCTTTCCGCGCTTGAAAACGCGGGCTTTGAAGCGTACGTCGTGGGCGGAGCGGTAAGGGATAAACTGCTCGGCGTAAATTGCGAAGATCACGACGTGACGACGAACGCAAAAACCGAAGATATACTTCGTATTTTTAGCGATTGTAAAATAATTCCGACGGGGCTGAAACACGGTACGGTGACGGTTATTTACAACGGCTCGTCCTTTGAGATAACGACTTTTCGCTCTGACGGCGAATATACCGATATGCGTCATCCCGATAAAGTTACTTTCGTTACGAATATCAACGAAGATCTTGCCCGCCGCGATTTCACCGTAAACTCGATGGCGTATTCAAAAACTCTTGGATTTATCGACGTTTTCAACGGTCAAAACGATTTAAACGAGAGAACGTTGCGCGCCGTCGGCGATCCAGAGAAACGCTTTGAAGAGGACGCTTTAAGGATAATCCGCGCGGTCAGATTTGCCGCAAAACTCGGCTTTTCGATCGAAGAAAACACTTTGAAAGCCGCATATAAAAAACTCGACAATCTTTCAAAGCTTTCTGTCGAGCGTGTCTTTTCGGAATTGACTTTGACTTTATGCGCTAAGCACGCGCCTTTTGCGCTCGATAAATACAGAAAGATATTTTTTGCCGTACTTCCGGAGCTATCGGCTATGGACGGATGCGAGCAGTACAACCGCTCGCATAGCTATAACGTGTACGAACATACGCTTAAAGCTTTGGAATCGTGCGAAAACGTTACGCCGATAATAGCTTGGGCAATTATTTTGCACGACGCGGGCAAACCTTTTACCCGTATAGTCGGTGAAGACGGATTTCAACATTTTCCGGATCACTGGATAGTTTCCGAAGAAATAGCCGTAAAGGTTTTGACTCGGCTCAAAGCGCCCAAAGCATTTATCGACGAAGTTCGTTTTCTCGTTTTATATCACGACAATCTTCTTCTCGGCGGAAAACCGTACTTGAAAAGGCTTCTCAAAAAATATAAAACTTCTTATATTGACGACCTTTTCGTCGTAAAAAAAGCCGATCTGTACGCGCATTCGGAGTTCGGGATAAAACGCTTTGAGCCTTATTACGAAAAAAGCTTGAAAGAGTATCGTGAAATAATCGAAAACGACGAGTGTTATTCTTTCGACAAACTCGATATTTCGGGCGACGAGATAAAGGCGCTTGGTTTTTCGGGCAAAAAAGTAGGTCAACTTCTCGGCGTTGCGCTTGACGCCGTGATCGACGGGAAGATACCTGACGAAAAGGATAAAATCATCGAATTTATAAAGAATTATGAATAAAATTTACGTATCTTTGGGCGGTGGCGAGTTAAGAGAAAAGACGACTCTTTCAATAGACGCTTACGCCGCGAAACTTGCTAAACTCCACGCGGGAGATAAACGCGCTTACGGGCTGTTTATAGGTACGGCAAGCCACGACAGCATGCCGTATTTCAACACTTTCAGAAAAACTTATACGGGCGAATTCGATATAAAAGCCGACTGCGCGCTTACCGTTTACGGTGAAATGAATTACGAGAAGATTGCGGGTAAGTTCGCAAAAGCCGATCTCGTTTATATCGGCGGCGGAGATACCGTTTTTATGCTCGGACACTGGAAAACTTCAGGGCTTTACGATCTCGTTATCGACGCTTATAATCGCGGCGTAGTGATATGCGGTCTGTCCGCGGGCGGTATATGCTTCTTTGAAGATATGTACACCGACAGCCCTTCCGTATGCGGCGACGACAAATACCGTTTTCATAACGGAATGGGGCTTATAAAAGGCGTTTGCTGTCCGCATCTCGACGACAGAATAAATGATTTTACCAAAGCTTTCAACGAAAGTAAGTTTGAAAGCGCGTACGCTTCTGAAAACGATTCGGCGCTCGTGTTTGAAAACGGAGAGTTAAAGGGCGCTTTATCTTCCGGAGGGAAAAGCTATATCGTCAAAAAGAAAGACGGCAAAACTATTTTTACGCAAGTTACTCCGTTGAACGAAATATGATATTTACGGGCTTTTAAGCCCGTTTTTTTATGCCCGTAAACAGTCGCTTTTTTCATTATCCGACTTTTTCCGTAATATAATTGTATTATGAAGAAAACAGTCGAAATATTGAAACTTTCGTTCGTTATCGTCGGAAGCGTTATCGGCGCG
>CACXHH010000038.1 GCA_902767455.1 uncultured Eubacteriales bacterium | reverse complement strand
TCTGACCTTGTTTCTATATTCCATAGGTGTCATTTTTACGCGTTCTTTAAAGAAAACGGCAAATTGAGAATACGACTTGAATCCGCACCTTTTATAAATATCGTTGAGCGAAAAATCCGTTTCTTTGAGAAGTTTTTTAGATAGTTTTATCCGTTTTGAAAGAACGTACTGTTTTGGCGTCAATCCCGTCTTACTTTTAAACAGAAATCTGAAATGATCGGCGCAGTAACCGCAGTCGCCCGCAAGCTCGGCAATCTTTATATCGGTCATAAAATACTGATCGAGATAGTTCATTGATTTGCGTATTCCGTCGTTCACCATGTCCTTTTTGATATGAATCGGCCGAACTATCTTCGCAAGCAACAAACTCACGAGCCCGTCGATCGCGTAATCGGAAAACGGCATACTCGACTTTAATTCTTCTCTTATCAGCTCGCAGACGGAACCTATCGGATTTGCGTTGTCGTTTGAAAACAAATTCTCGGGTTTTAAAACTTCTTCGCCCGGAATAAAAGAAAGGACTAAACTTTGCCCTGTATTATCGTACGACTCGTAATGGCTTTCAAAAGGTTTCATAAGATAATACGAGCCTTTCGTGAAATAATATTCCTTACCGCCGTAGCCGAAAACGCCGCTTCCGTTGAAAAAATAAACAAATTCGTAGTTATTATGAGAGTGCGGCGGGACGAATTTGCCTTTAAATCTCGTGCGCATGAACGAACATACCGAATTTTCCATTTTTTTACCGTCCTGATAACGTTCAACGTGTATAAACCGTTTGTTACATTATACCGCGTTATTTATTCAAAGGCAATAAAATTGTATTCGGAAAAACAATAAAATCTCGGGTTTTTAAATAAAATTTCAAAGAGTTTCTCTTTTTTTTATATTGAAATCGATCAAGTATATTGATATAATCAGATAAACAATTTTAAAGTGCGGCAAATACTCTTATCCGCCGCGCGCCACAAAAAGGAGGTAAAAATGAAACTCAAAAAATTTACGACGATCGCGCTTCTTTTGCTGTCGTTCGTATTGATCGCGGCGGCAGCGTCGTGCAAGTTGCCGTCCGGCGCAAAAAAAACGTCTGACGGATCGGACGACGAAACGACTTCAAGCGACGTTAATACGACCGCCGACATTCACACCGTAACGGTCGACGGGCAAATCCAACTCGTTCTCGACGGCGAACGCGCTTCAAAGCCGAACGAAGAAAAACAAGGGTATAAGCTCATCGGATATCAGACGGACGACGGAACGCCCTACTATTTTACCGAAACGGTAACTAAAGACATTACGATCGAATCTATCTGGGAGAAGGAAATGGAAAAAGAAATATACGACGTGCATCTTACCGTAGGAGACGCGACTTCCCGTTGGAACGCGCAATATTCCGTTCGGGGAATAACGTTTTTTATCGACGTAGAAGATCCTTACCTTAACGTAAATTCTGCGGATATAGGCATGAACGACAATATCGAGCTGACGTTGCAGACGAGATCGACCATAAGATACGATCAACTTTTTACCGTAAACTTTATGTGCAACGCCAACGGCGACCACTGGATAAGACGTGCGACTTCGCCGACCGCTCTCACGGCGCCCGCGTCTTCTGCCGCCCTTGCGACGAAAGGCGTAAACTACGATTACGAATTTACCGTTACCGAAACGGGCTATAAAGTCAACGCGTTCTTCAGCTGGGAAATACTCAACAGCTCTTTTGAAGAAGGTTTCGGAAAAGTACGTTTTTGCCCGTCGATGCGAAACGGTCTCGACAAATGGGACTATTATATGCAACACTCGTGCGTATGGGGCAGACCTTATACGTTTATTTTAGTAGACGAAAACGGCGATATGACGCGTTCGGGCTATACTCCTACCGACGTTGACGCCGCTTTCGAGTGTTCGCCCGTTTACGAAGGCAAAAAACTCACCGAAAATCTCGCTTTGCTCGACTCAAACGGCGCGGCTGAAACTTCAAGACTTTCCGTCGGCGTAAACTTGTTCAGCGACAGGCGCTACGAACTCACCCCCGACGCGCTTTGCGAAAGCCTTATAGGCAAATCCTTCCTTTACGCGCCTATTGCCGGATCTTACGCCAAAGTCACAAGATCGGGATACGTTATCCTTATCGCCCCCGAATCGGCAAGCTACGCGGATTTAAGATATAATATCCGAAATCTCGGTTTCACGAAGATAGCGTCTTTCGACAAAGCCATCGCAGTAAGCGCCGTAAACGGACATCTCGAAGAGTGCGTCGGATATTACGTCAAATACTGCGAAGAAGGCGAAAGCTTTATTTTCGATAAATACGTCATAACCGTTTTTGCCGAAACTCAATTCGACGAAGAAAACGTTTACCCGTGGCTTTACACGAAGGCTATCGTTTCTTCCGACTTTACGGGCAGGGAACTTATCACCCGCAACTGGCAGGGCGTTACGACCGTCGAGATGACCAAGGGCGGAAGAATATACGCAAGCTGGATCTCGGGCGGATGGAACGAACCGCAAAAACCCAACTACGAAGTTATCGTTTACAGCGACGATAAGGGAAACACCTGGAACGACTTATACGTTATTTACAGCGAAGAGCCAGACACCGGCACAGGCGACTCGGAGCTTTGGTGCGATCCCGACGGCAGACTGTGGATATTCTACGCTCAACATTACTCCACCAAAGGTTGGGACGGTCGTTCGGGAGCGTGGGCTTTCGTTATAGACGATCCCGACGCGCCCGTAGAGCAGCTTAAAGCGCTCGCCGCAACTATGGAACCAAAGCGCTGCTTCGACGGTCTGCTTCGCACGAAGCCGCTCGTGCTTTCCGACGGAACGTGGCTCGCCTTCCCCGACGATTTCGCCGACGAAAACAACGCGATAGTGTACGCTTCCGAAGATAAAGGTCTTTCGTGGCAAGTCCGCGGCGGAGCCTATCTTCCTATCGCAACGGATTTCGACGAAACGGTCATCGTGGAAAGGCTCGACGGAAGTTTATGGATGACGGTGAGAAACGGCAGCAGAGAAATAGTCGGTTGCTACTCTTACGACAAAGGCTACACCTGGACGGAAGCCGAAAAGACGGGCATCGCGAATCCCGTTTCGCGTTTCAATATGGTAAGGCTTCCTTCGGGCAGGCTTCTTCTTATCAACAACGACAGCTCTTCGTCGCGCATCAATATGACGGCGTATCTTTCCGAAGACGACGGCGCGACATGGCCTTATAAAATGCTTATCGACGCAACGAACACGACTTACCCCGACTACTGTATCGACGAAAACGGAACTATCTACGTCCTTTACGATCAATACCGTACTACCGTCGGCAACATTCTTATGGTGGCGTTCGACGAAAGATATCTTATGACGCACGACGTTTACGAAGGGAAGTATTACGAAGTATCGCTCGCCGTCCAAGCAAAAGGCGCGGCGGGAGAAGGTGAAAACTTCGTTTCTGCCACTCAAACGGATATCGGTTGGGATTTCGACGCCGACAAATCCGACTCTCCCGAACTTTTACAGCTTGGCGCCGGCGAACAGCGCGCGACGCTCAAAAACTTCTCGGCGCCGGACGCTTATTTCCAAACGCAGATAAAGCTGTACTCCGTTCACAATCGGAATACCTATCCTAAAGCGGGAATACGACTCGTTTCCGGAAACAAATCCGCGACCTTCTATATCAACGCTTACAACTGGTTTACGGGCGAAAGATACGTCGGCTACGTCGGCGGCACCGCCACCGCTCAGAATTGGGGTACGGAAGTAGAAGTTCCCGCGTATATGGATTACGTAAAAGACTACGTCACCTTTGGCATTCTCAAAAAAGCAAACGCCTTCACGCTCTTCGTCAACGGTTACGCCGTAGCCGAAGCGATCGGAATAGGCGGGCTTACCGCGACGGACGAAGTTTCCATTCAACTCTTCACCATCGACGCGCGTACGAGTTTCAAAAACTATTTTGCAACGACCGACACCGCCGCATACGAGAACGTTGAAAACCACGTCGAAACGCTGTTTATCGGCGACTCTTACTTCTCTTACGGCTATCGCCCCGAATTCGACGAATACTTTGACGGACATAACGTCGCGGTCGGCGGAACTACCGTAGATTATTGGATCGAGCATTTGAACGACTACGTTCTCCGCTACGATCCCGAAACAATAGTCGTACACCTTGGCGTAAACGACGTTGACCGCGGAGCGACGGGCACACAGACTTACGAAAAACTCAAAACTCTGTTTACGGGTATTCACTCGGCGCTGCCTGATACCAAGATAGTATTCGTTTCTATCGATCCTTCTCAGAATTACTGGTCGCGCCATACGGAAGTCGACGCCGCAAACGAGCTTATCGCCGCCTACGCCGTAGAAAGCGGATATATCGTTTTCGTGAACTTTGCCGCTAAGCACTATACCGAAGACGGAAACTACGTTAAAACGACTCTCGAAGCCGATGGTCTGCACCTTAACGAAAAAGGTCTTGCGTTGTTGGCGCAATATATCAACTCGGCTCTTGACGAGATAAAGGAGAATAAACAATGAAAAAACTGTTGATTTCAATTTTCGTTTTACTGCTTGCGACGGCGCTATTTACGGGCTGTAAAGTTACTTCGTCGAAGAACGATCAAAAGGATGATTCTCACTCGGAAGACTCCGCGGCGGCTATAATAACGCACACGGTGACGATAGACGGCGAAGTTCATACCGTCGTCGACGGACAAAGAGCCCCGCTCGTCACCCCCGACGACACCGAAGACGAACTGTTTTCTTTCTGGTGCGTCGACGGCGAAGAGTACGACGTCGACTTGCCCGTTACCGAAGATCTCGAAATAACTTCCGTTTTCAGACAGAGAAACGTGTTCGTTATTACGGTAGACGGAGAAGAGTATCCCGTTAAAGAAGGCTTTACCGTTGCCGCTCCCGAAACGCCCGAACGCGACGGAATGACCTTTTTAGGTTGGTTCTCGAAAAACAAGCCGTTCGATTTTTCCTTGCCCGTAACAAGTGACGCCGTCGTGACTTCGCTATGGAAAACGAGCGACGTCGACGTCACTGATCAAGACTACGTCTATCTCGGTTTTATCGGCGGGAACAACGCCGCCAAATGGGATATGGAAGCCGTCAGAACGGACGATAAGATCATCTTACGCTTCACGACCGACGGGATACCGAATACGAACGATATAATAGATATGTTCTTACAGGTCGGCGCCGCGAACGTTTCGACGAGAAACTCCGACTCTTTGAGTATAAGAGTATACCCTTCGGGAAAGATATATCTTTACAATTATCCGAACAACGTCAAGACGACCATAGCTTCGGGTTCGGACAGGCTCGCGAACGGCATAACCGTCAAAACGGTGACGGGAGAAAAAACTCAAACTTACGTATCCGTACCGTACTCCGCGATAAGCGCGTTATCGGCTTCGGGGTTTGAAGCGGACGAAGTTTTAGGGCTTGCGTTCAACTCGACGGAAAACGCATCGGGAAAATACGATTACTGGACTAACGAAGAGTTAAAAGGCTACGACGGCAACGCCCGCGTCACCTGGACAAATCCGCGCGATTATCTGCGCTTTGCGCGCCGTAACTTTCTGTTTGAGTATGAAGACAACACCGTCGATACGGTAGTCGTCGGCAATACGGGCGTAAAGGGCGTAACGGTAGCTTTAGGCGATATGACCGCCGTAACGGACGAACTCGGAAACTACTCCTTCGCCTTTACCGCAGGTAACAGAGAAGAACTTTCTCTCGACTACGCAAAGGCGCGCTTTTTCGACGAGAACAGGACAATAAGCCTTTCCGACGCGCTTTATTACACCGTCGACGTCGAAATGAATTACGATCCCGCAACGGCAAATCTCGGCGAGTGGACGAACGGTTCGGTGCTCGAATCTGAGAGCGGCGACGTTATGCTGACGGAAGCTTCTTTAAGGATAGCCGACGACGATTACGACGAAGGTCTGCGCCTTACTTTGAATATTAAAAAATCGGTATTCGACGATATGACGGACGAAGAAAAGAGATCGGTAACGCTCGACCTTTTCGGAAAAACGACGATCTGCGATATCACGGGCTTTGTCACGGAAACAACTATCGGCGACCAAACCTATCTGACCGACTGCGTTTACGTTTACGGATCGAACTCCAAGCTTTTCGGCAGCGCGCAAACGGTTACCGTAGGACTTTTTTCAAATGAAAAACCGTATTCGGCAACGACGGCTGTCGTCGTATCCGAAATAGCCGTTACCGCCGCCGAAAGCTATTCCGACGAACGCGCGGCACGACTTATTGCCGATTACGCGACTTTCAGCTACGTATTAGACGGCGGCGAGCCGACGAGCGTAGTTTACGGGCAGAAGATAACGGAGCCCGCCACGCCTGAATACGCGTATTATCTTACCTTCGACGGTTGGAAAACGACCGACGGCGAGATATGGAATTTCAACGAAGACGTGATAACTTCCGACCTTATTTTAAAAGCTTCGTTCTCCTTCTCTTTTGACGAAAACGCTTTCGTTTCTCTCGGCACGATAGGCGGAACAAACGCGCCCGTATGGAATCTTAATATTCAAAGAACGAGCGATATGCTCGTTTTAAAGACGAGTACGGAAGCCGAGCTTATCCTGACTTCGCCCGAAGGCGTAGGCTTGTTCTTACAGCTTAAAGAAAGGGTGTCGAATTACAACAGAACGGATAAGACCTTCCTTATCTCCGCCTACGTCGGCGCGGGCAACTACGAAGCCAACTACCCGGGCACGGTAAAGCGTAATATCACTCTCACGGGCGTTACAAGATTGGTATACGATGAAGACGGAACGACCACCGTCTACACCGTTATCCCCTACTCCGCGTTTGAAGAATACGGCGGGCTTGACGCGTCTGACGATATCGGCTTCACCTTCACCGCCGACCACGTCGACAAGTGGGACGTTTACTACAACGAATCTTATCCGGGCTTCAACGAAAAAGCTCTCGTCGACAGAGATTCGATACTCGACTATCTCGTTCTATCCGCCGACGGCGTCGTTTCGGAATACTCCGTAACGATCGACGAAAGCGAACTTACGAGAAGAATAGCGCTTTCGGGCGCCGATAAAGACGGGCTTCCGTTTACGAATAACGTGGCGGAGCTTTACTTCCCGTCGGCAACGTTTGAAAACGTAGAAGTCGGCAAACACCTTTTCACCAACAGACTTACTCAAGGCTACG
>CACXHH010000037.1 GCA_902767455.1 uncultured Eubacteriales bacterium | reverse complement strand
TAACAGACACGAACGGATAAGCTCGTGCAGTTGAAGGCTTGCGCCCGTAAAGCCTTTCCCGCTGTACAGCATAAGCCCTTCGGGGAAATAAAACTTATCGCCGCTCGCGACGCTATACGCAAAATCTTCGCCGCATACGCCGAGCAAAAGCCGCGTAACGCCCGTTTTGTAGACGCCTGCTTCTATTTTGAACGAGCCCGAGAACACGAAGGAAAACGCGTATACTCTGCCGCAGTCTTCGGTAGCCGAACCGTCGGCAAGAAAGACGAAGGGGTTATGTTCGTGCGAGCTTCTTCCCGAATACGACGAGATAGTCTTTACGCCTTCGACGAGTTTTTCGCGGCGGAACTGACGTTCATAGCCCCAATCGCCGGGAAAGTGGATAATATCGAAACCGCTTTCGGAAAAATCTTCGGAGATACTCATAGCTCTGTCGAGCCTTAAAGCGCTTTGAGTTTTATTGATAAGAACGGTGTTGCGAAGTATAACGTTGAAGTTTTCGGAAACGGTGAGAGAAAGGATAACGTAGATATCCTTTGTATGGTCTTTGAGAGTGAGCTCGACGGTCTGCGCGGCAAGGGCTTCTTCCCTGAACGACGGAAGCCCTTTCGGCGAAGGTTTGCCGTCGTACACGCGGTGAGAAACGTAGCGAAGATCGAGCTTGTCGTTGTTCGTACCTTCTATCGTTATGAACGGCGTTCTCGAATCTATGCCGCGGGATATGGGCGCGAGCGCCTGATAGTTGCTTATAAGCAAATTATCGTAAACCCTTTCGGATTGCGTTTCGCTGTCGAAATAGTGAGCGGTCCAGTCGCCGCTTTGACGGGTTATGGCTTCGATATCGATATCGGAGATATAGTCGCCGAAATAAAGCTTGACGGGGATTCCGCTCTCGTGTATATAAAAATAATAAGAAAAGTCGTCATTATAAAGGTGGAACAACTTTCTTTCGTCGTCGAATTTAATTGCCATAAAAAACGTTTTGCGCGGCGGAAAGCCGAATAACGACTTTCCGCCGCGACTTATTCAGGTATTGTTTTCCGCGAAATTTTAAGCGTCGCGGAACGCTTGCTTTATCCTTTTATTTTCAGGAAATAACGATGTTGGTGATCTTGCAGTCAAGATCGCGGCAAAGGAAGGAAACGGAAGCTCTTCCCTTGTAGCCGTCCTGCCAGCCGTGGTTGTACTCGAGAAGGACGTTGCCGTCGGAATCGGTGACGGTGAGTTTGGTGTCCTGTCCGTTTTCGGTCATAAGACGGGTGAATACTACGTGGTAGGTCTTACCTTCTTCAAGACGAGTTTCTTCGCCGTTCAAAGAGTAAGCTCTGCCGCCGTCGCCGATACCGTCGTTAAGATTGCCGTTGCTGTTCCAGCCCGTCCAACCTGCTTTATACTGACCGATAACGAGCGAACGAGCTTCGGCGTAAGCGCCGTCGTAACGGTTGATGGTAACCGCAAGAGCGGGAAGCGCGTCTCTGCTGCCGAAAGCGCCGATATATAGATCGAACTCGACTTTGCCTTCGGCTTCCGCGGCTAAAATAGCGGCGGCGCCGATGGATTTTGCGGCGTGGTCTTTAGCGTTGAGATTGCAAGAAGCGTCTGCCGCGCCCTTGAACTCGATGGAACCGTCTTCGCCGATAACGTCGTTACCGAAAGAGCCATAGAATAAAGGAGCGTCAGCCGTAGCAAGATATGTAGTTGCGGCTTCTTCGCGGTAAGTAACGCTCATAGCCGAGAATTCAGCCTGACAGCTGCCGACGTTGAGTACGGGGATAGTATCGGTATCGCCAAAACCGTCAAGACCTTTTTCAACGTAATAAAGCTTGTCGTTGATATAGGAGTAGAATTCCGAGCCGCATCTTACCGCGGTGAGTTTAACGGAAGCAAAATCGATAGCGCCGAGATCGTGCTGACCCCATACCTGCGAACGGTCGGTCACCGTGCCCCATTGAACGCCGCCGTCTTTGATTATCATGGTAACGGTCTTTCTCGCGTTGAAGGAAGGACCTGCCGAAAGCTGTAAGCCGTAGTAAGCGTTGGTTGCGGCTACGTAGTGAGAGATACCTACTCTCGACCAAGTGTCGTCATTGCTCGGGTTGGTAACGGCGGCGGTAGCGGTAGCTACGTAATATTTGCCTGCCGCGCCGTTGAAAGCCGCAAACGAGTTGAAGCCGTTGCCGTATTGATCGTCAGATTTAATAGTCGGGGTTTCGCTGTAAAGACCTTCGGTGTCAAAGCCTGCGCTCATAGCCGTGTCGATGATGGGAGCGACTACCGTAGCCGTAACTTCGTCGTAAATTTCTTCGGTAACGGAAGCGCGGATGGTAGCGGTGCCGGCGCCCGTGCCCGTAACTAAACCGTCGTCTGAAACGTTTGCAACTAGCGGATCGTCACTCGTCCAGGTGATGGTCGCGTCGGCGGGAGCAAAAGTCGCGGTGAGCTGATACGTTTTAGTTTCGTAAACGGTAAAATCCTCTTCGTTGATCGTTACCGAATAAGCGGGGGCGGATTCTTCCGCAGAAGTATCGGGCTCGGAAGTATTTCCGCTCGTTTTACCGGGATTCGTCTTACAAGCAGTAACGGCGAAGGCGAAGGTGAGCATCGCGCATAATAGCAATGCTAAAAGTGCTTTTTTCATTTTCATTTTTTCTCCTTTTTTTATATTTTTGCAGACGTATTTTCATACGCCGAATTGCCTGTCATAAAATGCTCGGGCGGTGTTTGGTCGCTTAAAAGATCAGAAACCCGACTTGTAAGTGAAGTTGGTGACTTCGCACGAAGCGTATTCGCCGCCTACCCAGACGATATACGCGCCCGTATACTTGGTGGTCATCGTGTTGTACTTGCTCGATAACACGTCGAATTCCATCTCTTCGCCGTCAACCCACATTCTGAAGGTGGAGACGTTGTTTTCGATGGTTCTCGTTATCTTGACGTGGTGAGTCGCGTTGGCGTTTTCAAACGCGGCGGCGCTCGTTTCCGACCAGAAATAGGGGGCGTTCGCGTCGTCCATCGAGAGCGTGTAGTTCCAGCTTACGTACCTTGCGGCAAAGCCTTCGATACTCTGATTGACGGACGTTCCTATCATAAACGATTCGACGGTATCTGCCGCTTCGTAGCGCGAAAGGTTGAACGTTACGCCAGACATGCCTTTCGTATGGCTCTTGTTGCACATAAGGTCGCTTACGTCGAATTCGACTTCGAAGTTGCCTACGAGTTTGGCTTTGTCGCCAAGGCTCTTTACTTTGTTGTCTTTGGAAAGGATATTAGCCGATTTGAAGATAAATCTGTTTTCTTCGCACTCAACGAGCTCGGGGTTGGAAGCGTAGAAGGAAGCTTTGAACTGCGAGCTTGCAAGTTTTTCGTTAATAGCCGCCTCTTCGGTGACGACCGTGTAGTTTCTGACGGTCACGGGAAGGTCTATCGACAAAAGGATAGGCATAGTCGGGATCTCGTCGTAAACGGTCGTTTCGTCTACGTACATAAGTTTATCGTTGATAAGGTAGTAGTAAGTGTTTTCGTCGCGGAGCATACCTATCTTTACGGGCGCGTTGAGCCAAGAAATACTATCGAGTCCGTTTTCGCCCCACGTCTGCGAGCGGGTGGTTATTGCCGGCCACGATTCGTTGGGAAGGTCTTTG
Source organism: uncultured Eubacteriales bacterium (assembly GCA_902767455.1). GTDB lineage: Bacteria > Bacillota > Clostridia > Christensenellales > Borkfalkiaceae > UBA4636. Next base: position 644 of record CACXHH010000037.1, on the reverse strand, counting down.
ACGATGAATTTATTGAAGTCGTTGCCCTGTCCGTCAACGCGCGGCGAGAAGATGAAGTATCTCGTGGAAGTTTCGCTCAGTCCGCTTCCAAGGCCTATACCCTGCCAAACCCAGGTGGAAATCTGCGAAGTGATGGTAAAAGTCGCTTCGGCGTAGTAACGGGTAGCGAGAACGCCCGCAAAGTAGCACGAATGATACCCGAGCTTTGCCGTGTCTATTTCGAGATTGACGTGCGGATCGGTATTTGCGCACTGATCTGCGATATTCCAGTACGGCGAGCCGAGATCGCTTCTGAATACGCCGCGTTTGACGTTAAACGTAACGCTTGCGGTAACGCTGCTCTTTTCGAGAGAAACGCACGTGATAGTGACTTCGCCCGTCGTTAAAAAGCTTACGAGTCCGCTTTCGGAAACGGTCGCTACGTCTTTATTATCCGACTCCCAGCTGAAGAGCGAAGAAGCTTCCGCGGGCTGAACGGTTGCCGAAAGCTGTAAGTCTTCGCCTACCCATTGAACGTCGCTGTCGCTGCCGGTGATTGTTAAACTCGTCGGCTCGACAGCCGCTTCAACGACGATTTTGATAGACTTTTTGCAGCGCGGCTCGATATTGAGCGCGCACCATATAAGCGTTTCGCCTTCCTTCCT
>CACXHH010000036.1 GCA_902767455.1 uncultured Eubacteriales bacterium | reverse complement strand
GCGAGCGTTCAACCTCCTTTCGGATTTTGAACGCCCGTTTTTTCTTTTAAAATATTTTGGGGGCATATCACTTAACGCGACAGCCCCATCTTTACAAAGAGTATTTTTGCGATTTACGATCGGCAAGGTGCCACGAAAGAAAAAGTTCGCAAAAAACTTGTTCACTTTCCGAAAACGGATATCTGAAACCTGATCTCGTCAATAAACGGATAAGGAGCTATTCCGTTCCGGAATAAGAAAATTGACGCGCGTAAAATTCAGGCGTTTTCGTAAGTTAGCGGTAATTAAGTTGTAATTATTCAAGGCTTGTGGTAAAATATACGGGTAAATAATATAAGGAATAAAAATATGAAAAGACAAGCGGTCGTAGTTATCGATTTTGGCGGGCAGTATAACCAACTTATCGTCCGCAGGATAAGGAATCTCAACGTTTACGGGGTTTTGCTCCCGAGCAATTCCGATATAGAAAAGATAAAGAGTTTCGATCCGATAGGTATCGTGTTTACGGGCGGGCCGTCGAGCGTGTTCGCCGAAAACGCGCCTTGCGTTGCGAAGGAAGTCTATTCTCTCGGAGTTCCCGTGCTCGGCATCTGCTACGGCATGCAGCTTATAGCAAAGGATTTCGGCGGAAACGTCGAACACGCCGAGATACGCGAGTACGGCAATACGACGGTAAACCTTTTAAAGTCGCCGATATTTAAGGGGGTAGAAGGCGAAAGCGTCTGCTGGATGAGCCATACGGACAGAGTTTGCACCCTTCCCGACGGGTTTGAAGTAACCGCATCCACCAAGACCTGCCCCATTGCCGCCTTCTCCGACGAAAAGCGCAAAATTTACGGCGTTCAGTTCCACCCCGAAGTCGTCCATACGCAAAAGGGCAACGAAGTTCTCAAAAACTTCCTTTACGAAGTCTGCCACGCGGCGGGCGACTGGAAGATGAACGACTTCGCCGACGAAAAGATAGCCGAAATACGAAAAAAAGTAGGCGATAAAAAGGTTCTTTGCGCCATGAGCGGCGGAGTCGATTCGGCAGTCGCCGCAACGCTCGTGCATAAGGCGATAGGCGATAACCTTACCTGTATTTTCGTCGACCACGGGCTTTTGAGAAAGGACGAAGCAAAACAGGTCATGCGCGTTTTTAAAGACGAAATGGGCATGAATCTTACCAAGATAGACGCGTCGGAGAAGTTTTTGAAAGACCTTCGCGGCGTAAAAGAGCCCGAAAAGAAGCGCAAGATAATCGGAAGAGATTTCATCGAAGTTTTCGCCGACGCCGCGAAAGAGATAGGCAAGGTCGATTATCTCGTTCAGGGCACGATATATCCCGACGTAATCGAATCGGGGCTTGGAAACAGCGCCGTGATAAAGAGCCACCACAACGTGGGCGGGCTTCCGTCGGTCGTCGATTTTGAAGAATTGATCGAGCCGCTCCGCGAACTTTTCAAAGACGAAGTCCGCGCCGTCGGGCTGGAAATAGGGCTTCCGAAAGATATAGTTATGCGCCAACCCTTCCCCGGCCCCGGGCTTGCGGTAAGGATAATCGGCAATATAACCCGTAAAAAGATAAAGATAAATCAGGAAGCCGACGCAATTTTCCGCGAAGAGATAGCTCTTGCGGGGCTCGATAAGGTGATATGGCAATATTTTGCCGTGCTTACCGGCATGCGCTCGGTGGGCGTTATGGGCGACGAAAGGACTTACGATTACACGATAGCGCTCCGCGCCGTAACGAGCGTTGACGGCATGACCGCAGACTGGGCTGATATCCCGCACGACGTTCTCGCAAAGATATCCAACAGGATAGTAAACGAAGTAAAACACGTCAACAGGGTGGTTTACGACGTTACGGGCAAACCGCCCGCGACCATCGAGTGGGAGTAAAAAAACTGCCGCTTTTCGGGCGATATAATCGACGGTTATATTTATTTATAAATATATAACGAGAAATCATAAATAAATTTTCTTGAAATACTTGAAACTTTTCAAATAATTTTGCTATAATAACTACTGTTTTTTTTGTTGGCGGAATTGCCTTCGTCGGCATAAAAACAGACTGTTTTTTGGGAGTTGCATATGAAAAAGTACGTATTTATCACAGGCGGCGTAGTGTCGGGGCTCGGCAAAGGCATAACGGCGGCGTCGCTCGGCAGGTTGTTAAAAGCGCGCGGGCTTAAAGTCGCGGCGCAAAAACTCGACCCGTATATCAACGTCGACCCGGGCACGATGAGCCCGTATCAGCACGGCGAAGTTTACGTAACCGAAGACGGCGCCGAAACCGATCTCGATCTCGGGCATTACGAACGCTTTATCGACGAAGATCTCAACAAGTATTCAAACCTTACGACGGGTAAAGTCTACTGGAACGTTCTCAATAAGGAACGCCGCGGCGAGTATCTCGGCTCTACCGTGCAGACTATCCCGCACGTTACCGACGAGATAAAAAAATTCGTCTATAAAGTCGGCAAAGAAACTGACGCCGATATCGTCATAACCGAGATAGGCGGCACTATCGGCGATATAGAATCTCAGCCCTTCGTGGAAGCCGTAAGGCAAATTTCTCTCGAAGTCGGCAGAAGCAACAGCCTGTTTATTCACGTGACTCTCGTGCCCTTTTTATCCGGTAGCGACGAGCACAAAAGCAAGCCCACGCAACATTCCGTAAAGGAACTTCAAGGCATGGGCGTACACCCCGATATAATAATCCTGCGTTGCGACAGACCGCTCGAAAAGTCTATTTTTGAAAAGACTTCGCTCTTTTGCAACGTCGAACGCGACTGCGTTATCGAAAATATAACTCTTCCCACCCTTTACGAAGCGCCGCTCATGCTCGAAGAGAATAATTTTTCGGAAGTCGCGCTCCGCAAACTCGGCATTACCGCGCCAAGACCGAACCTTACCGAGTGGCGCGCCATGGTCGACAATATCAAACACCCGAAATACGAGCTTAAAATAGCCATCGTCGGCAAATACGTTGCGCTTCACGACGCCTATCTTTCAGTTGCGGAAGCAATCCGCCACGCGGGGTATTCGCTCAAAGCCAAAGCCGAAATACTTTGGGTGAATTCCGAAGACGTGACCGAAGAAAACGTCAAAGAGCTTTTAAAAGGCGCCGACGGGATAATCGTTCCCGGCGGATTCGGCAACCGCGGTATCGAAGGCAAGATAATAACGGCGAAATACGCGCGTGAAAATAACGTTCCGTATCTCGGGATATGCCTTGGAATGCAGGTCGCCGTGATAGAATTCGCGAGAAACGTCTGCGGGCTTAAAGACGCAAACTCGGGCGAATTCGACGCAGATTGCAAGCACAAAGTCATCGACTTTTTGCCCGATCAGAACGAAAACGTCGACAAGGGCGGAACGCTTCGTCTCGGCGCGTATCCGTGCTCCGTTAAAGAGAATACCAAACTTCGCGAGTGTTACGGCTTAGACCTTATTTACGAACGCCACCGCCACCGCTACGAATTCAACAACGACTATCGCGACGTTTTGACCGAAAACGGCTTGAAGATAGGCGGAACTTCGCCCGACGGGCGCATCGTCGAAACGGTCGAAATATCGAAAAACGACTTCTTCGTCGGCGTTCAGTATCACCCCGAATTCAAGAGCCGCCCCAACAAAGCCCACCCGCTTTTTAAAGGGCTCGAAACCGCGGCGCTCAAACGGAAATATAAAGACAAAAATTGAGTTAATCGATATATAGACCGTTTTTTTATCAAAAGGAGAGAGATGGAATATTACGTTAATCCGCTTTGCGAAAGATACGCGAGCGACGAAATGAAAAGGATATTCTCGCCCGACAACAAGTTCTCGACTTTCAGAAAGCTCTGGATAGCTCTTGCCGAAAGCGAAAAGGAGCTCGGGCTCGATATCACCGACGAACAGATAGACGAGATGAAGGCTCACGTCTACGATATAGACTACGAGCTTGCCGCTCGGTACGAAAGTCAGCTTCGTCACGACGTAATGGCGCATATCCGCACTTTCGGCGATTGCTGTCCGAAAGCAAAGCCGATAATCCATCTCGGGGCGACTTCGTGCTACGTGGGCGACAATACCGACGTAATCGTTATGAAACAGGCGCTCGAAAGAGTAAGAAAGTTGCTCGTAAACGCGATATATACGCTTTCGCTTTTCGCCGAAAGAAATAAAGAAGTTTATTGCCTTGCGTACACGCATTTTCAGGCGGCGCAACCTACCACCGTCGGCAAAAGGGCTACGCTTTGGCTCAACGATCTCGTTTCAGATCTTAAAAACCTTAACTTCCGTCTGGAAAACCTTGCGCTTTTAGGGTGCAAGGGCACGACGGGCACGGCGGCGAGCTTTCTTGAACTTTTCAACGGCGATTACGAAAAGGTTTTGAAACTCGAACAGCTTATCGCGAAGAAAACGGGCTTTGAAAAATGCCAGCCCGTGTCGGGGCAGACTTACACGAGAAAGGTCGATTACGAAGTTATATCCCTTCTTTCGGGTATATCGCAAAGCTGCGCGAAGTTCTCTTCGGATATAAGGCTCATGGCTCACGAAAAGGAGTTCGACGAACCGTTTGAAAGCAATCAGGTCGGCTCTTCCGCCATGGCTTACAAGAAAAACCCCATGCGCAGCGAGCGCATAGCGTCGCTTGCAAGATACGTTATCTGCGACGCGCTCAACCCCGCCGTCACCGCCGCGAGTCAGTGGCTCGAACGCACGCTCGACGATTCGGCAAACAGAAGGATATCTATCCCCGAAGCCTTCCTTGCGGTGGACGGAATGTTGTCGCTGCTTATCAATATCGCCGCAAACGGCACCGTTTATCCGAAGATGGCGAAGGCTAATTTAGATCGCGAAATGCCGTTTATGGCAACGGAAAATATTCTTATGCACTGCGTTAAGAAGGGCGGCGACAGACAGGAACTTCACGAAAGGATACGCGTCCACTCGATGGCGACTACGAAGAAGATAAAACTCGAAGGCGGAGAGAACGACCTTCTTTCCCGTATCGCCGCCGACGAAGCCTTCGGTATAACGAAAGAAGAGCTTGAAGATATTATTTCCGCCGAGAACTTTTCGGGCTGCGCCGTAAGACAGACCGAAGACTATCTCAAAACCGAAATAAAGCCGATAATCGACTTATACGCCGACTTATTAGGCGAAAAGCCGCAGATAAAAGTCTGAAACAGGGCGCGATAAATTTGCAAATAATAAAAAAAGAGGATATATAAAATGTTAACAGGTATCGTAGGTATCAACTGGGGTGACGAAGGTAAGGGCAGAATGGTCGACCTTCTTTCCGTCGATTATGACGTAGTTTGCCGCTATCAGGGCGGAAACAACGCCGGGCACACCGTCGTCAACGACAAGGGCAAATTCGTTCTCAACCTTTTGCCGAGCGGAATTTTGCGCGACGACACGGTAAACGTCATGGGCCCCGGTATGGTCATCGATCTCAAACACCTTTGCGGCGAGATCTCCCGCCTTACCGAAAAAGGCGTGAAGGTCACTCCCGAAAACCTGAAGATAAGCGATAAAGCTACTATCTGTATGCCCTATCACGTTCTTCTCGATTGCTTAGAAGAAGACAGACTCGCCGACAAGAAATTCGGCTCCACCCGCCGCGGTATCGCGCCCGTGTACGCCGATAAATATATGAAGAAAACGCTCCGCATGGGCGACCTTCTTCACTTCGACGCTTTAAAAGACAGGCTCGACGGCATCGTCGAGTGGAAGAATCTTACCGTTGTAGGCGGCTACAAAGCCGAACCCATAAGGACGGAAGATATGCTCGAATGGCTTAAAACTTACGGGCTTCCCTTCAAAGACTTTATCTGCGATACGACCGATTATCTCGAAGAAGCCGTTAAAAACGGCAAGTCGATAATGTTCGAGGCTCAACTCGGCGCGCTCCGCGATATAGATTTCGGTATCTATCCGTATACTTCTTCGTCGTCTACGATAGCCGCTTACGCGACCATCGGCGCGGGTATCCCGGGCAGAAGGCTTGACGAAGTCATCGGCATTATGAAGGCTTATTCGACGTGCGTCGGCGAAGGCCCGTTCACCTGCGAAATGTTCGGTGAAGAAGCCGAAGCGTTGAGAAGCGCCGGCGGCGAATACGGCGCGGCGACCGGCCGTCCGAGAAGAGTGGGCGGCTTCGACGTGGTAGCTTCGCGCTACGGCATCATGGCTCAGGGCGCGACGAGTATAGCGCTTACCAAGCTCGACGTTCTCTCCTATATGAAGAAGATACCCGTTTGCGTCGCGTACGAAGTAAACGGCGTTCGCACGGAGAAATTCCCGCACGGCGTGGAACTTGCCCAAGCTAAACCCGTCTACGAATATCTCGACGGCTGGAACTGCGATATAAGCGGCGCGAGAAAGCTTTCAGATCTTCCCGAAAACGCCGTCAAGTACGTTCAATATATCGAAAAGGCCACAGGCGCTCCCATCAAATATATCTCCGTCGGCGCCGACAGAGAAAGCTACGTCAAAGTATTTTAATTGTCCGTTCGAGAAAAAACTGCTTTGAACGCAATTCAAAACGGGGGTAGGGCTTTGAAAAAAGACGGATTTTTATTTAATTTGCTGCTTATTTTCTGCGGCGGTTTCTTCGACGGGTATTCCTTTCTGTTGAGAGATAAGGTGTTTGCCAACACGCAGACGGGTAACGTCGTGAAGTTGGTGATTTATCTCGTCGAAGGCGTTGACCCGCTCCCCGTGCTCTTCCCGATAATAGCCTTCGTCGTCGGCGTTGCCGTGGCAAGAATACTTGAAAGAAAGTCGACTAAAAAGGACGTTATCGCTATGTCGGTCGAGCTTGCGCTCGTGATAGGCGTAGCGTTCGTTCCGAGAAGTTACCAAACGAATATGATCGCAAACTGTATGCTGAGTATCGTTTGCGCCTTTCAGTTTCAGGTGTTCCACACGCTCAAAGGAAGGTTTTTCGCCACGATAATGTGTTCCAACAATTTGAGAAAAGTAGTTGAAAACACCGTCGACGGCGTTATCGATAAGAGCAAAGAAAACGTCCGTTTCGCGGGCGAAGTGTCGTTGCTCGTTCTGGCGTTCGCGTTTGGCGTGGGCGTTTCGGCGTTTACGTATAAGCCGCTCGGAACTTATTCCGCTTTGATAACGACGGCGCCGCTTCTTGCGTGCCTTATAGGTATTATCGTCGCCGAAAGCAAAAACAAGAGCGGCGAAAGGTTATTGAACTGATTTTATTTTGCGAGGTTGCTATGACTCATTATAAAGCCGTGGTGTTCGATATGGACGGAACAATACTCGATACCCTTACCGATATGCATAACGCCGTCAACCGCATACTTACGAAACACGGTTGTCCCGAAAGGACTTTCGAGCAGGTCAAAAGCTACGTCGGAAACGGCATTAAGCCGCTTCTCGAAAGGGCTTTTCCGAAGGGCTACGACGGCGATTTCAATAAGCTTACGGAAGAGTTTATGCTCGACTACAAAGTCCACTGCGCCGATTTCACGCGCCCTTACGACGGGATCCCCGAAGTTATGAAGGCGCTTCGCAATAGCGGCGTCAAGGTCGCGATAGTTTCAAATAAGCCCGACCTTGCCGTGAACAAGCTTGCCGAAAGGTTTTTCGACGGACTTTACGACGTCGCCGTGGGCGAGATAGAAGGGCTTGACAAAAAGCCCGCGCCCGACGAAGTGTATCACGCGCTCAATATGCTCGACGTCGAAAATACTTCCGCCGTGTACGTGGGCGACTCGGACGTCGACCTTTTGACCGCGAAGAACAGTGAGATGGATTGTATCTCCGTCAGCTGGGGCTTTAAGACGAGAGAGTTTCTCGAAGACCTTAACGCGAAAACGATAATCGACAGTCCCGCCGAAATACTTTCGATAGTGTTCGGAAAGTGATTTTCGCCTTTCCTATTATATAATAATATATATAGTAACACCATATATAGTAACGCCGAAAACGCGTTCGTGTTTTTAAAAGTAATCAAGCCGCTCCGATAAGGCGCGGCTTTTTTATTGAAGAAGTTTCGGCGTGAGTTTACAGGCTTTCGGGCGTTGACAAAAGCAATTATATATGATATATTATCTTTGCGTTCAACGGATAAACTCAACCGACGGTTGAATACTCCCCGCTCAACCGACGGTTCGTTGACTTTCAGCGTTTTTACGCGTATGATGCAAGGCGAAGGAGGTCAAGCGAATGGATCAGATAAAAATCGGAAAATTCATCGCCGCAAAAAGAAAGGAAAACAATTTAACTCAAATGCAGCTTGCCGAACGCCTTGCGATCACCGACCGCGCCGTTTCAAAATGGGAAACGGGAAAATCGCTTCCCGACGCGTCGATCATGCTCGAGCTTTGCGAGCTGCTCTCTATCACCGTAAACGATTTATTAAATGGGGAGGTAGTATCGATGGATAACTACAATGAAAAATCGGAAAAAGCAATGCTTGAAATGGCAAAACAAAAACAGGAAGCCGACAAAAGGCTTCTGTCGCTCGAAATAGTGGTCGGCGTTATATCGTCGCTGTTTCTATTTTCGATGGTGTTTATCGCGGCGTTTACGCAAATGCCCGATCTAGTGCGTATTTTGCTTATAGTCGGAGGTATGATAGTGTTTGGCGTAGGCATTGCTTTCGCGATACGAATCGAACAGACCGCGGGCTATTACGAATGCCCAAAGTGCGGTCACAAATACGTTCCGAGCTATAAAAGCGTGCTTTTTGCGATGCACGTAAACAGAACGCGCTACATGAAGTGTCCGCATTGCGGAAAGCGTTCGTGGCAGAAAAAGACTTTAGAGTAATAACGGTTTTATAAAAAACGCTCTTTTTTGCCCGTAAAATGGGCAAAAAAGAGCGGCTCGTCCGCTTTTTCGTTAAGTAAAACCACAATATTTCGTGGTATGAAAAATATTTTTTCAATAAGCGAAAATTTTTTGAAAAAACGCCGAAAAATATTTGACGAAATCTTTAAGATATGGTATATTGATTAGGCTGTGT
>CACXHH010000035.1 GCA_902767455.1 uncultured Eubacteriales bacterium | reverse complement strand
GGTTCGGGCTGTTCGGGCAGCCGTTTTTTGAACGGCACGCTCGATTTGCATATCGAACTTGAAGAAGCTCTTGCGAAATTCCTTCATAAAGAAGCCGTCATGACCTTTTCGACGGGTTTTCAGAGCAATCTCGGCATAATAAGCGCCATCGCGGGGCTTGGCGACTACATACTTTGCGATAAAGAAAACCACGCTTCCATTTACGACGGGTGCCGTCTTTCGTACGCGAAGATGATTAGATACAAGCACTCCGACATGGAAGACCTCGAAGCCAAGCTCAAAAACCTTGATTTGACTAACAGCGGCGCGCTCATCGTGACCGACGGCGTATTCTCTATGAGCGGCGACATCGCAAAACTTCCGGAAATAGTCGCTCTTGCCAAAAAGTACGGCGCAAGGGTTATGGTGGACGACGCTCACGGGCTCGGCGTTCTCGGCGAACACGGCAGGGGTACGGCGGAACACTTCGGGCTTGAAGACGACGTCGATATCTATATGGGAACTTTCTCCAAATCACTCGCGTCTTTGGGCGGATATATGGCGGCTCAAAAACACGTGGTCGACTACGTTCGCCACGCTTCGCGCCCCTTTATTTTCAGCGCTTCGATGACTCCCGCTTCGGTAGCTTGCGCCAAAAAAGCGCTTGAAATACTCGAAAGAGAGCCTGAAAGGGTAAAAGCCCTTGCGGATATTTCTTCCTACATGCGCGACAAATTGACGTCTTACGGCGTTCCCATCATAAGCGCGAAAACGCCTATTATCCCCATCTACGTTTACGAAGACGAAAAAGCCTTCCTTGCGTGCAAGCTCCTTTTAGAGCGCGGCGTATACGTAAACCCCGTCGTTTCTCCCGCAACGCCCGTAGGTCAGGCGCTCCTTCGCACGAGCTACACGGCAACGCACACGCGCGAGCAGATGGATAAAGCCGCCGCGAAGATAGCAGAAGTAGTAGAGATGCTCAAAAAATGAACGATAAAAAAGTAGCCGTCGTTTTCGGCGCGTCAAAAGGAATAGGCTTTGCCACCGCCGAGCTTTTCGCGAGTAAAGGCTATAAGGTATACGGCGTTTCCCGTTCGGGAACTTCGGCGGAAGGCGTAACGGCGATATCCGCGGATATTACCGACTTTTCGCGCCTTAACGAAGTTTACGAAAATATTTACGCCGCCGAAGGCAAGATCGACGTCGTCGTCAATAACGCGGGGCTCGGGATAAGCGGCGCGGTCGAATTTACGACCGACGAGCAGGTCGCAAAGATTTTATCGCTTAACTTTTCGGCGCTCGAAAAAAGTTGCAGGCTTGCGGCGAAATACCTTCGTGAAACGAAAGGTAAGATAATAAACCTTTCAAGCGTAGCGGGCGCTCTGCCCATACCCTTTCAATCGTATTATACGGCGACCAAAGCCGCCGTTTTAGAGTTTTCAAGGGCGTATAACCTTGAACTTCGTCCTTACGGCGTAAAGGTGTGCGCGGTGCTTCCGGGCGACACGAAAACGGCTTTCACCGCTTCGCGTGACAAAAACGAGCTCGGCGCCGAAGTTTACGGCGACAGGATAAAAAGGTCTGTTTCCCGTATGGAACGCGACGAAACTCACGGCGTTGCACCGATAAAGGTCGCAAAAGTCGTCTATTCGCTCGCAAAAGCCAAAAACCCCAAGCCGTATAAAGTGGTGGGATTCGGGTATAAATTTCTCGTCGTGCTCGCAAGGTTGCTCCCTACACGGCTCGTCGATTATATACTATATTCTATGTACGCAAAATAATAATAACTCGGCTTATCAAGCCGAGTTTAGCATTTTTATGGATAGAGAAACGTTTATAAGGACGGAGATGCTTTTAGGCTCCGCCGCTATGGAAAAATTATCGCGTTCGCGCGTTGCCGTTTTCGGCGTTGGCGGCGTCGGCGGGTACGTCGTCGAAGCTCTCGCGCGCTCGGGCGTAGGCGCGATCGATATCGTCGATAACGACGAGATATGTTTATCCAACGTCAACAGGCAGATAATCGCCACCTCGAAAAACGTGGGCGAATACAAGGTCGACGCGCTCAAAAAACGCGTGGGCGAAATCAACCCCGATTGCGTAGTCACGGCGTATAAGACCTTCGTCCTTCCCGAAAATATCGACGAATTCGATTTTTCTTCGTTCGATTACGTAGTCGACGCCGTCGATACCGTTTCGGCAAAGATAGCGCTCGCCGTAAAAGCC
>CACXHH010000034.1 GCA_902767455.1 uncultured Eubacteriales bacterium | reverse complement strand
TTCGCCTATTTCGGTTACGTAACCGGGGATGATAACGGTCTTTAAGGAGTTTACGCCCCAGAAAGCGTATTCTTCGATTTCGTATACGCCCGAAGGAACGGTGAATTTACCTTTCGCGGGAGCGTAAGCTACGGGAGCGAGAATGATCTTCGTGCCGTCGGCGGTGCAGAGCATACCGTCTTTGGAAGAATAAGCGGTGCAGCCTTCTTCAACGTTGATTTCTTTAAGTTTGGTGGAGTTTTCAAACGTCATTATTCTGCCGAAGGAAGACATATTGCTGTCGTCTTCGGGAAGAAGAGCCGTAAGTCTCTTGGGGAGAGTGATCTCGGTAAGAGCATGATCGGTCTGGAACGCAAGATTGCCGATAGTGAGCGGGATCTCGGTGTTGCCTTCGGGAGTTTCTTCGAAAACTACCTTACGGAGATAGCTGTTGTAAGCGAAAGCTTCTTTGTCGATAAGACGTACGCTTGCGGGGATATAGATTTCGTAGTAAGCCGAATACGTCACCGCGCGGTACGGGATAACTTCGACGAAGTCGGGGATGATAAGAGCACCGGTGCGTCCGAGCGGAGCGTAACGAAGCTCAACGCCGCCGTTTTCGGCTATTTCGTTATTATAATACAAAATGCCGTCTTCGGAGAAGTAGTTGCCCTTATCGGGGTTATCCGTTTCGTAAATATTAACGTTTCTGAGAGACTTGCAGTTTCTGAACGAGTTGGTCAATACGCCCATTTCTATCGTCTTGATAGTGTCGGGGATATTGATCTCGGTAAGATACGTTCCGTCAAAAGCGTTGGCTTCGATATAGGTTACGGGTTTGCCGTTTACCGTTTCGGGGATGGTGACCGTTCTTACGTTGTTGATATACTGACCTTTGCCGATAGAATACTCGGCGCCGTTTTCGATCTCGTAAACTTTGAGAACTTCAAACCAGCCTGCGTAAAGCTTGGTGGTGGTGAGAAGATTCCAGCTGTTTACGCGGTTGCCCTTTTCGTCGGCGATCTTAACGCCTTCGGCTTTGTCTTCGGTATACCAACCGGTGAAAAGGTTGAGCCCGTCTTTTGACTCGAGAACGGGGAGCTGATAGTAAGTACCGTAAGTTATTTCAACGGTCTGAGTTTCATAGCCGTTGCCGTAAACGAGTGTGACTTCGATGTCGGGATAAGTCCAGAACGCGTAGAGCGTGGTGGCTTTGCCCGCAAAGTATACGTCTTCGTATTTCTTGCCGCTCGTTTCCGTTTTAGCCGTGGAATACCAGCCGCCGAATACTCTGTCGGTAAGTTCGGGGGTGGGAAGAACTACTTCGTCGCCTTTGGCAAGGTACATAGTCGCGACTTCGTCGGCACCTTCGGTATCGAAAGCGATAGCGTAAGCGGTGACTTCGACGGAAGCTTCGTTCGCGCCGTAAGCTACGGTCACGGTGTTGGCGCCTTCTTTGGTCAAAGTCACGGAAGCGCTGTTGGTGTTGACGGTTTTAGCCGCGCCGTCGTTTACTTTGACGGTGTAGGTATCGGCGCCGTAAACGGCGTTCCAGTAAACGCGGCCGCTTTCGTATCTAAGACCGGTGATAGCCGTGGTGTTGACGGTTATAGCGTCGGTGTAGAAGGAGTCTTTCGCGCCGTTAGCCTTTACCGCAACGGTAGTGTCGGCGGTGACGGCGGTAAGCGTGTATTCGGTGCCTTCGACGATGTATTCGTTATTGCCTACCTTAACGGTGTAACCGGTAGCGCCTTCAACGGCGGTCCAGGTGAGCGTGTTGCCGCTGATAGCAAAGTCGGCAGGGGTGGCAAGTTCGGCTTTCGCAATCGTTTCGGACGTTGCGGGAGTCGACGGAGCGTTGTAACCCTTAGCCTGCGGAGTAACGGTAACGGTGAAGTTGCCCGTGAACTGCTTCAAAGAGAAGTTGGGATCGGTCGTGGTGAAGTAATAATCGGTGTAGCCGCCGTTTTCCGCGGAAAGACGGGGAGCCGCCTGATTCAAAGTCGCGGTGCCCGTGTAAACGCGGACGCATACTACGTAGTATTCGGCGTTTTCAACGGGAGTCCACGTCACGGTGCCGTCGGCTTCGTAAGTGATATTTTTAACTTCCGCAAGAGTCTTTTCGTAAGTTGCCAGACGAGAAGTGGAAGAAGCGTAATTCGCGGCGTTCGCGGTCACTTCGAAGGTGATGCCGCCCGGCTGCATTTCGCAATCGGAGAAGTCGTAATAAGTGTCGGTACCGAGATTGATAGCGGTATGAACGTGATCTTCGTTGCCGCAGTCTATCATAAGGGTATAGTTGGTCGCGTTGGGAACGGGATCGAAATACATTACGTCGTTTTCAAAGTTAAATCTCGTTACGTGAGCCAAGCCCCTGTTTACAAAATAGTTGGTAAAGGTGTTTTTGCCGTATCTTAAAGTAACGGTATATTCACCCGCGGCGGCATCCGCAAAGTTGTAGGCGTAACTCGTGCCCTGAGTCATCTCGGTCGTGCCGGTGCCCGAAGGAGTAGTAACGGTCACGTAATAAGTCTGGTTAGCGCCTTTTGCCTGCCAGGTGATAGCCTTTTCGGTAACGTTGAGCCCCGAACCCGACTTCCACGCCGCGTAAAGGTTTCTGTCTTCGTAGACGGCTTCGCCCGCGTATTTTGCCGTGAGCTTGGTTGCGTCTTCGTAGTCGCTCATCCACCAGCCGATGAATTCGTCACCGGCTTTCGTGGGTTCGGGCATATCGTAAACGACGCCGCCGGCAGTTGAAGCCGTTGCGTATAAATTTCCGTCTACGTAATAATTGACGGCAAACTCTTTTTCCGTGTACTGTGCGTAGCGAGCGTACAGTTTCAGTCTCGAATTGACGGGAGCGGAAAAGTCGTAAGCGTACTCGAAAGCGCCGTCAAGATACCAGCCGACGAACGCGTAGCCTTCTTTCTTCGGGGAAGCGGGCTTCGCAAGTTTTTCGCCTTCGGTAACGGACGCCGATTCGATAGCGCTGCCGCCGTTAGTTTCGAACATTACGGTGTACGTTGCTTTGGGAGCACTGGCGCTGTCTTTGCCTGTCGACGAAGAATCGCGAGCCGCTTCGTCTTCACACGCGACTGCCGTGAACGCTAAACACAGCGTCATAACGAGCAGAGCAAGCAACGTGAAAATGCGTTTTCCTTGTTTCATTGTTTACCTCCTGATGCGGGCTATCCTGATTCGGATAAATACCCGTTAGAATCTTTAAAACATTTTTAAAACTATTGTTCACAATTTTAAAAATATTGAGCCTATTCTACTCTCTATTTTTAAATTTGTAAAGCGTTTTTTATAAAAAAAGTTACAAAAATTTGCGTTTTTTTCATTTTGTACGCTTACCGCTTACATCACGCGTAAAATTGTGCGATAGCCGCGGAATTGCCATTTTTTTGATGCGGTTTTGTCGCCACACTACAAACAGCTGTTCGCACAGTGCAAGACGGGCGGCGATTTGGTTCAGTTGACGGAAACGGTTATCGTATCGCCGTCGACTTTGACGATAAATTTGCTTCCGTCACCGCACGTCACGTAATAAGAAGAAGTTTCTTCGTCGTATTCGCAATCGGTCACGAAATAGCTTACGCCGTTTCTGTAAATATAGTATACGGTGCGTTCGCCGTCGTTGAAATCGGCGTAAGTTCTGCCGTCTGAATTGTAGCGCGTCACGACGGTTATCGGAGTTACGGCAAGGCTATCGTATAAGGGAACTTCTTCCGTTCCGATACCGCCCGTTTTGGTTTCGAGGTCGAGCCTGTAATAAACGGTAGTTTCAAAGCGGCCGTCGCCGTTAGTCGTTCTCGACACGAAATAGGTCACGCCGTTTAAACGGAAGGCGTTGTTGCCGACGATATTCTGTCCGTCCTTGGCGAGCGCCAGCGTCATCGGCGAGCCGACCATATTGCGGTTATACTCGCTCGACACGGTCGTTTCGAGAGTGAGCGCGTAACCGTCGTCGCTTTCGATGACCTCGGTGCGGGTGAACGCGTAGATGACGAAGCCGTAAGCGTTGAAACGGTTGTGGCGGGCAACTATGAAGTGGAGCCTGTATGAAAGCCCGTCGCTTCCTTTCGTAGCCGTAGAATATATCTGCCTGTCGAGAGTTACCGAAGTCTTATC
>CACXHH010000033.1 GCA_902767455.1 uncultured Eubacteriales bacterium | reverse complement strand
TAACGCCTGCGGTATAGACTATCTCGTTCTGAATCTTGAGTATCAGCCAAGATTATCCGTTTTAAGATGGGCGACCACCGTTGTCGAAGAACACCCGAATCATCGCGTCATGATGAATACTCATAATTATTACAATACCAAGGACCTTTGCATCGGTGAAGACGAGAACGAAAAGATGCTGTCAAGCTTTAATTGTACTCAGGTGCAAATGTTGTATACCGAGCTTATGTTAAAGCATAAAAACATTTTCTTCGGTTTTGGCGGACATTCTAACAACGATGAAGCCGTTTACAGGATCAACTATGGTGAAAACGGCAATCAGGTTATTTCGATGTGTCTTGATATGCAGGTCGCAAAATATCCGAACGACCTGGCGTTGGACGTTTTGATGCTCGTACACGTGAACGAGAAAGATAAAACTTTGTATTTCTCGTATTACTCACCCGAACACGAAAAATTATATAATATTCAAAACTTGTTTATGATTCCTTTCGGCGATCCTAATAACCCTACTATAGGGGATTAATATAAGGAGGGAGATTTTATGAAACTCAAAAAACTGTCACTTATTTGTCTCTCTGTTTTGCTCATTGTCGGCATGGCCGCTTGTGCGCAAAAAGGGACGAAGCACACGGTAAAGTTTGTCGATTATAACGATGAAATTTTACTTGAACAAGAGTTGAAATCAGGCGCAACGCCCGTGTACACGGCGGAAGATCCGACAAGAGAGGGAAACGCAGAGTTTTCCTACACCTTTATCGGATGGGACAAGGTGATCGTCCCCGTTACGGAAGACGTAGTTTACAAAGCCGTTTATCAGGAAACTATCAACGAATATACGATAAATTTCGTTAATGACGACGGATCGGTTTTGGATAGCGGAAAATTACCTTATGGTCAAACTCCGTCTTACACGAAGAACACGCCCGAAAAAGAGCCTACGGCTGAGTATACTTATACTTTTAAGGGTTGGGACAAGGAAATCGGCGCCGTTACCGGTGACGCCACTTACGTTGCGCAATACGACGCGGTTAAGAACTCTTATAAGGTTTCTTTCGTTGACTTGAATAATAACGTATTGTACGAAGGTAATTTCGAATACGGCACGACGCCTGTCTATGAAGGCGAAACGCCTACGCTTGAAGGAAACGTTCAGTATCGTTACGTATTCAGCGGTTGGGATAAAGAGATAGCTCCCGTAACCGGTGACGTTACTTATCGAGTTACCTTTGAACAGGAAACAAAAGAATATCTCGTTACCTTTAAGGACGAAGACGGTAACGTGTTGGAGTCCAAAAACGTACCTTACGGCGCTGTTCCCGAATTTACCGCGCAGCTTCCCGCTCTGCCCGAAAACACCGCGCAATATACGTATAGCGGCGCATGGGATAAAGAGCTTTCTCCCGTAACGGGAGACGCCGAATACGTCTACGTAGTCAGCCCCACGGTAAACGAATACACCGTTATCTTTAAGAACGAAGACGGCACCGTCTGGCAAGAGCAGAAATATGCTTATGGTCAGATACCCGCCTTTGCTCAAACCCCCGTTCAGGAACCTACGGCGCAGTATTCCTATATCTTTAAGGGTTGGGATAAGGAAATAGCCGAAGTGACCGGAGACGCGGTATACGTTGCGATTTACGAAGCTAAAGTAAACGTCTATACGATTAAGTTTGTAGACGAAAACGGCGTGGAGCTTCAGACTTCCACGCTTGAATACGGCGCGACGCCTAAGTTCACGGGTACTCTGCCCGAGATCCCCGAAAATGACGACTATAACAGTTACGACGGCGCATGGGATAAGGAATTTGAAACCGTTTCGGGCGACGCCACCTATACTTTCGTTATCAATAAGACTATCCTTAAAACGTATAACGTTGAGATCAAGCATCTCAAACTTGACGGTACGAAGGTGGCTCCCACTCATTACGGCAACTACATTGATGAGCTTGTTAAACCCGAAGCAAACGGCACTTATCTGTATACTGCCCCCGTTGTAGAAGGCTTGGCTGCAAACACTCAATATATCTATATTACGGTCAAAGACGAGCTCGTTTCGCTTACCATACGGTATTCCGAAGTAGACGTTTGGGACGGAACGTCCGTCAGCGAAGGCTTAACCGCAGCAGATCCCGACAAGGAAGCGGGAACGGCAACTAATCCGTATCTTATTACGAGCGGCGCCGACCTTGCCTATTTGCAGGCGAACTTTGTGACGTACGCTTCTTCTTACATAAAAATGACCAAGAGCATAGACGTTAGCGCAAACGGCAACTTTATGCTCAACGGAACCGTTAGCGGAGTCTTTGACGGCAATAATTGCTCGATTCTCGGATTGAATATTACGGGGACCGAAAAGAGATCCTTATTCTTCGCCGTCAGCGGGACCGTTCAGAATCTGTCGTTGTACGGAAGCGTATCGCTCACCGGAAACAAAGCGGCGGCGTTTGCGGAATACGTAAATGGCGGTAAGCTTATTAACTGCACGAACTACTGTTCCGTAAGCGGTAACGAAAAAGTCGGCGCGTTCGTTGCCGACCATGCAAATGCCGGAACGTATACCGACTGCGTCAACTATGGTAATCTCAAAGGTAAAAAATACGTAGGCGGTATTGCGGGTTATACCGGTAATACGCCCGTTTTCGAAGGATGCGTTAACTACGGTAACGTTATCGCAACTACCGATTACGCCGGCGGTATTGCAGGCCGTGCGGCATGTAAGTCGTTCAATAACTGTATAAACTACGGTAACGTTACTTCCGGAAATTATGCGGGCGCAATTGTTTGCCAGACGTGGTACGTCGTAACTAACTGTACAAACTACGGAACGATCACCGCCAAACAGTTCGGATTTGAAGGCGTCGAAGGATTCGAAGATTACGTCGGTTTGGTCGGATATCTTGTAAACACGATCAACTTTACGGGAAGTAAAGACAACGGAACGCTTGTTACGAAGGCAATTACTCTCCATACGATCAAGTTCGTTAACTATAACGATGAGATTATTCTCACCCTTTCGCTTGTCGACGGCGAAATGCCCGTTTACGATCTTGATAACCCCGCGAGAGAAGCGGATGCGCAGTATACCTACACCTTCACCGGTTGGGATAAGGAGATCGTTGCCGTAACGGACAACGCCGTTTATAAGGCGGTTTATTCCGAAACCGTTAACGAATACACCGTTACCTTTGCCGACGAAGACGGAACTGTTTTAGAGCAGATACGGTTACCCTACGGCGAAACTCCCGTTTTTTCAAAGGATGAACCTACCAAGGAAGGCGACGCCGAAAAAACTTACGAATTCGCAGGCTGGGATAAGGAAATCACGGCAGTAGTCGGCGACGTTACTTACACTGCGAAGTATAACGTTATCAAGAGCACCTTTACTATTACGTTCGTCGATGAAAACGGTACGGAGCTTCAGGTTTCCGAGCTTGAATATGGCGAAACGCCCGTATTCAACGGCACGTTACCCACCCTTCCCGCGGAAGATGAATACAACAGCTATACGGGCGCATGGGACAAGGAATTCGCTGTCGTTACCGAAGCTGCTACGTATACTTACGTTATCACCAAAAACATTTTAAAACCCTATAACGTTGAGATCAAACACTTGAATTTGGACGGCACTGTTGCGGCTCCCGTTCATTACGACAATTACGTTGGCGGACATTCTGCATATCAGACAAACGGCACTTATCTGTATACTGCTCCCGTTGTTGAAGGAAAGACAGCAAATCGTCAATATTTGTATCTTGTTCCGGGCGAAGAAATACTCGGCGTCACGATTTGGTACTCTGAAGTTGACGTATGGGACGGCTCGAGCGTAAGCGAAAGCTTAAAAGGTAGCGGCACGAAAGAAGATCCTTATCTTATCGGCAGCGGCGCCGACCTTGCCTATTTGCAGGCGAACTTTGCGACGTACGCTTCTTCTTACATAAAAATGACCAAGAGCGTAGACGTTAGCGCAAACGGCAACTTTATGCTTAACGGAACCGTTAGCGGAGTCTTTGACGGCAATAATTGCGCCGTTCTCGGATTGAATATTACGGGAACCGAAAAGAGATCCTTCTTCTTCGCTGTCAAAGGTACCGTTCAGAACCTGTCGTTGTACGGAAGCGTATCGCTCACCGGGAACAAAGCGGCGGCATTTGCGGAATACGTAACGGGCGGTAAGCTTATTAACTGTACGAACTACTGTTCCGTAAGCGGTAACGAAAGAGTCGGCGCGTTCGTTGCCGACCATGCAAATGCCGGAACGTATACCGACTGCGTCAACTATGGCGAAATCAGCGGTAAAAAATACGTAGGCGGTATTGCGGGTTATACAGGTGGTACGTCCGTTTTCGAAGGATGCGTTAACTACGGTAAAGTTACCGCAACGACCGATTACGCCGGCGGTATTGCAGGCCGTGCGGGATGTAAGTCGTTCAATAACTGTATAAACTACGGCGACGTTACTTCCGGAAATTATGCGGGCGCAATCGTTTGCCAGACGTGGAACGTCGTAACTAACTGTACAAACTACGGAACGATCACCGCCAAACAGTTCGGATTTGAAGGCGTCGAAGGCTTTGAAGATTACGTCGGTTTGGTCGGATATCTCGTAGACACTATCGATTTTACGGGTAGTAAGGATTACGGTGAAATAGTTAAAAACTAATTATAATTTGAGATTGAGTTCGGTACTTTGCCGAACTCATTTTCAATTAAAGAGATATTCTCTCGTCGTTGTGGTTTACGTACTCTTCCGCCCAACGGATGGATTCATCCGTTGGGCGGAAGATTTTACAATAGAACGTTTCCACGTTGAGCTGTTTGAAAAAGTTTTTATTATGCTGTTATCAAGACGGTTTCTGTTCGCTTTTCTTCTTTGACGAGTGTTTTAACAGACATCAGAGAACAACTGTAAAACTTATTATCTTTTTTCTTTGCAAGAGTACGGTAGCCTTGCGAGTTCTGTTTTTGCTTTTATTAACCGATCGGCAAAGTTTTTTAAGATGTCGTGTTTTTTAAAAACATACCCGTTTCAAACGGAAGGGGGATTATCTCGTATCATATATTTAGCGTTAAAGCAAAAAGTTATAAAAGACCTATCAAACGACGGAGTTTTTCGTTACGGTAAATAAAGACGCAAAAATCCCCAAGTTCGGGAAAAAAGTGGCGATAACGGGGTTATAGGCGGGTGTTTTTTGCAATTCTCGCGTAAGTAGAGAGCCGTTCTCTCAAGTTTAGAGCGTGGCGGAAGTATGATAGAGAGCTTTTAGTTGCCTTTTCATTTGGCGTTATGTTATCGTTGACTTGCCGATCGGACCAAAGCGTGTTATAACCTGACCGCGCGGCTTTTTCAAGGAAACGAAGAAGTTGCCGACCGAAGAATGAAAAAAACTTTCTGTTTTATTGCCGTCGGCAAAGAAAATAAAAATTACTCAAAGGATAAAGACGATGAAAAAGACAGTTCCCGTATTTTTTGCCTGCAACGACAACTACGTACCCTATCTTGACGTGGCGCTCGTATCTATCAAAGCACACGCCTCGAAAGACGTAGATTACGTCGTAACCATACTCCAGACGGAGATATCCGAAGAACACAAGAAAACGTTGACCCGTCACGACTGTGAAAACTTCAAAGTTTCGTTTTACGACGTGACCAAACTCGTCGAGCCGCTCAAAGGCACTCTCCCCGACGTATTCTATTACTCGCTCGCGGCGTATTACAGGCTGTTCATCGAAACGGCTTTCCCCGAATACGAAAAGGCGATATATCTTGACTGCGACGTTATACTTCTTACCGACATCGCAAAGCTTTACGACGTGGACGTCGAAGGCTATCTCGTTGGCGCCGTATACGAGCAGAACACCGACCGCGACCCAAAATTCACCAACTACGTGACGGATATCATAGGCATACCTTACTACACATATTTCAACTCGGGCGTGATGCTTATGAATCTTAAAGAATTCCGCAAGTTCGGCGTTCGCGACAGATTCCTTAACATGCTCACGACTTACAATTTCGACTGCCTTGCTCCCGATCAGGAATACATAAACGTCATTTGCAGCGGAAGGGTAAAATACCTGCCCAACGGCTGGAACAAGCACAGCTTCCCAGATCCCGTGGAAGGAGATCTCAATCTCTGTCACTACGCGCTCGCGCATAAGCCGTGGCACTACGCCGACACGATAAACGGCGAATATTTCTGGCAGTACGCCAAATCGAGCGCCTATTACGAAAAGATACGTTCCGAGTTCGAAGCCTTCACCGACGAAGACCGCGCTCGCGATTATCAGGGCTTTTTGCAGATAGTCGAAGGCATCAAAAGAATGTATTCGAGCGAAAGAACTTTTAAAAAATTATGGTTTGACAGGGGTATGAATTTATAATGACGCAGGACGAAAAACGGCAGGGCGTATTGAAACGCATAGCCGAATTCGAGAAACAGGGACGTTTTAACGACGACGTTGAGATAGATCCGCCGACGAAGGTCATATTACCCGACGAAGTCGATTACGTAAACGAAAAGCTTTCGAGCAGGTTTTTGACGCGGCTCGCAAACTTCTGCGGAAAGGCGTATTTCGAGTTGATGATAAAGAAAGGTACCTTCGTCATCAAGTCGATAAAAGGGCTTGAAAATATCCCGAAGGAAGGCGCGATCATAACGTGCAATCACTTCAACATAAAAGACAATTACGCGGTCTATAGGTCGATTAAACCGCTTTTACCGCGCGGACACTACCTTTATAAAGTCATCAAGGAAGGCAATTACAACAACTTTAAAGGCATGGTCAGGCTCATGATGCGCCACGCCAACACGTTGCCGCTTTCTTCCGATTTTGCCACGATGAAAAAGTTTTTCAGCGGCGTTGAAACTCTGCTTGCCCGCGGCGAGAAGATACTTATCTACCCCGAACAAGCCATGTGGTTCAATTACAGAAAGCCCCGCCCCTTAAAGACGGGCGCCTTCAAGATAGCCGCAAAATATTCCGCGCCCGTGATCCCCGCGTTTATCACGATGACGGACTCCGATAAAATCGACGAAGAAGGGTTTACCGTTCAGGAATACCATATCGAGTTTTTCAAACCGATAACGCTCGATAATACTCTTCCCGCGAGCGTCGCCGCAAAAAAAGCCGCCGACGAAAACTACCGCGTCTGGGTGGAAGCTTACGAAAGCTTTTACGGCGAAAAGCTCGTATATACGTGCGACGAATAAAAAATCGTCGCCGTTAAGCGACGAAAGACAAAACGACAAAAATACAAAACTAAACGGCAGCGACGAAAGTCGTTGCCGTATTTAATATATTCAATAAAAGAGTTTCAAAACTATATCCTGCGGATAATCTCCGAAAGTCGAGCCGAAAACGTTAAAGCCCCCGATATGTTCGGCGGTGTCCTTATTGCCGAATTTCAAAGTGATTTTCTCCGTTTCGGAAAGTTTCAGGTGCGAAATATTCACTTTGT
The DNA here is from genome assembly GCA_902767455.1 of uncultured Eubacteriales bacterium. Classification (GTDB taxonomy): domain Bacteria; phylum Bacillota; class Clostridia; order Christensenellales; family Borkfalkiaceae; genus UBA4636. Next base: position 6,692 of record CACXHH010000033.1, on the reverse strand, counting down.
GGTTATACCCGATACCGTTCACGAACACGCCTTTTTCGTTGACGATTATCGTGAGAAGTTCTCCGTATTGCGTTATCGACGACGGCCACCAGTCGGGATTAAGGTTGCCGCGCCTGTCGCCGTAGTCGCCCTTGCAGGTATAACAGCACAGCTCGACGCCGTTTATCCAGAAGGTTATATCGCTAAGATAGTTGTTATCGTAATAGGGAGCTTCCGAGCATATTTCAAGAGAAAGTTCAAGATATTTTATCGTATGGTCGCGCGCGACGGCGTTGCTGAAATCGTAAGTCACCACTCCGTTCGCCGCGTAAACGAGTTCGGCGTTAAAGTGTTCGGGAGAAAAGGTCAAGCCGTAATTATTGTTGTGTATCATTTTGTCGGCGACGAAAAACAGAGCCGTTCCGTTTGCATAATTACTGTACCACCCGACGCGCGCCGCCTGAACGTCGCTGACGTATCTTTTTGCCGTTTCTTCTTCCGAACGCTTGAAAAAGACTATTTCGGCGGTTCGTAAAACCCTTTGGATTATTCTCGTAGTGCCTGCGGAAGAACTCTTATACCTTACGCATACGATACCGCACTCTTCGAGCTTGCAAAGATGAAACAAAAGCGTGGAGTTGGGAACTTTGAGCTTTCTGTGAAGCTCGGGAAAAGTCATCGCAAACGGCGGCGATTGAAGCGCCCGCAAAATATTCACTCTCGTTTCGTTAGATAAGACAGTACCGAGCTTCAATATTTCTTCGACGCCTTCGTCGGTGGAAAAATCCAAATACAGTTTAAACCTTTCGTTATTATTCATTTTATAACCGCGTCCTTCCCTTGTTACGGTAATTATATAATAAAATTCGGGCGTTGTCTACCCGAATAGTGTATTATCTTAAAATAATCTATTGCAATAGTTGATTTTTTGCGTTTACTTCTATTGCAACGATTATTTTTTAAGTGTAAAATTAAATCGTGTTTACGGAAAAAGGTAAACCAAGGAGGAACAAATGAAACGCATCAGCATCATCTTTTTCGCGGCGCTTGCGTGCATGGCGTTATGCCTTGCGACGGCGGCGTGCAAATTAAACGGCAAGACTTCGACCGCCGAAACGGACGTTTCCGCGTCGACAACTTCGGAAACCTATTCTTCCGACGGTAGCGGAAGCGACTATCCGACTTCGGATTCCGTCACCGCTTCCGACTCCGCGTCCGACGCGGAACAGGGAAGCGGCTCTCAAACCGAGCCCGAGCCGACGCTCGCCCCCGCTGCCGACGTTATAAATCTCAGCGGCGAGATGTTCGACGACGACGGCATCTACGTCAGCGGAAACAATACCGCGTCGATCGTCACGGGAAAAAGCCTTATGAAAGGCAGATTCACCGTCAGGATAAAAGGTTACGACAGACACGGCGTGTATTTCTGTTTGAGCGACACGGGATTCGAGCGCGGAAGACCTACCGGCAGTTACTATTCGCTTTACTTTGACGTAAGCAACAATCTCGTCCTTGAAAGATGCGTGGACGACGCAAGAAGCACGGTCGGCGCTTCCATACTTTTAAAGCAGGACTATTCGCCCGAGATATTCTACACGCTCACCGTCGAAGTTTACGACGAAGCCGTCCGCGTATTCCACGGCACCGTGCCCGTAATAACTTACGTTCACGAAACGCTCCCGCTCGGCAATAAGGTAGCTTTCTTTGCCGAAAACGAAGGCTGCGGATTCTTCTTTGAAGAGTTCGACGCAACGCCTTCCGCGGCGATAAACGGCAGCACGCTTATATGGAGTTTTGCGGAAGACGCTCAAAATCTTACTCTTTCCGTCGGTGACGAAGAGATAGCTTTAAACGGCGCTTCGGGCGTTATGGACTTATCTTCGCTCGAACTTCCCGCAGGCGTTTACGAGCTTACGTTAAACGAAAAAACGAACGAAGAAACGACTCTTCTCCAAACTCTTAAATACGTCGTCGAAAGAGAAGCCGACGATATCGACGTATACAGCGGTTCGTTCGCCATGTGGGGTGAAAACTACCACACCAAACAAAGCAAATCGCTCGCGCTTTTAAGCGGCGTGGAACTCACGAACGGATCTATAAGCGGCTCGGTCACTCCTAACACCGCCAACGACTGCGGCATACTGTTCAGAGCTTCGAGCGGCGGTCGTGAAAGCTTCTGGGAAGAAGCGGGCGCGTCCTACTACGTCGCTCTCGTCAACTATCAGGGCTTATTCCTGTTAGGCAAAGTAAACGACGGCACCTGGACGTCGCTCAAACAGCTGACTATCTCCGGCTTTGCTCTCGATACCCCCGTAGAAATCAAGATAAATCTCAACGACGCCACGATAAACGTTACGGTCAACGAAACGCAGACGCTCGAATACGTCGACGCTTCCGCTCTTTACGGCGGCGGAGTCGGGTTCAGGGCGTTCAACGGCGGCGTTGACTTCTCGCCGATAACGCTCACGGCACCCAAGCCCGAAAGACTGGAACTTGTGGCGCCTTCGGCTATCGAAAAGGGCGGCGAACTCAAATTCAACGCTTACGTCGCGTACGACAACGGTATGCGCGAGCTTATAGACGAGCAGGCGCTCACCGTCAAACCTTTCGATAAAGATTCTACGGGAGAAAAAACTTTAGAAGTTTCAACTGAAGTCAATTATCTCGGAAAAGCCCTGACGCTCAACGCTTCGAAAAAAGTAGCCGTCTGCGAAGAACTTTACTACGCGGCAGACTTCAACTATATCGACCAAACCACCAAACTTCCCGCGGGCTGGGTACATACCCACGAAAACAACGCGAACATCGGCACGGTCACCGCCGATACTGAAGGCATAAAAGTTGCGAACGGCTCCAACTACAACGTACACGCCCTTTACTATCGCGGTGACTTCGATAAAGCCGACTACACCGTCGAAGCCGATTTAACGCTGCACGCGACGTTTAACGACGGCAGATGGTTCGGACCTACGGTACGCGCAAGCGAAGAATACGGTTACGTCCGCGCGTATCGCGTCGTCAACGGAAGAACGGGCGGCGGCGTACAATCGCGTTACGACCTGTCTACCGGCGTAGCCACGAATTCCGCCGCGTTCCAGAACGCCGCAAACGTACAGGCGCTCGAGCTTAATTCGAGCACGCACTTCAAAGTCACCGTTTCGGGCAGCAAGATAGTGCTCGTAGTCGACGGCGTGGAAACTTACCGCGGAAACCTTTCTTCAAACTATCTGAACGGATTTTTCGGCTTCACCTGCGGCGGCGGCGACTTCACGATAACGAGCTATTACGTACGCGGCGTGACTGAAGACGATTACGTTCCTACACCCGATAAGCTTTTCTTCGATATGCCTTCCGCGCTTGAAAAGGGAAGCAAAATACCCGAAGTCTTTGTCTCCTACGACAACGGAAAGACGCTTCCCGTTTCCGATGAATTCGTGACGGTTACGGGTTACGACGCCAACGCTGTCGGAAAGCAAAACGTCAAAGTCGAAGTAAACTACACGCTCGCGGGCGTAACTCTTTCCCTTAACAAGACTTACGAAGTTTACGTCGTCGAAAACCTGTATTACGCGACCGACTTCAACAGGATAGACTCGACGACCAACCTTCCCGAAAATTGGGTACACGTTCACGAAAAAGCGGCAACGGGTACCATCGTCGCCGACGAAAACGGTTTCAATATCACCAACGGAAACAATTACGCCGTCAACACGCTGTATTATACGGGAAGTTTCAATCACGACGACTACACGATAGAACTTGACGTCGAACTCGTCGCGACCCCTAACACGGGCAGATGGTTTGGCCCCGTGGTAAGAGTGACCGAGCAGTACGGCTACGCACGTATACACCGTCAGGTCGGCGGAAAGACGACGGGTACCTACCAAACCAAGTACGACTTCAACGGCTCTTCCGTAGCGAATACGGGTTCCTTTACGGGGACTACGACCGTTCCCGAACTCGCCGTCGGCGAAACTACGCACATGCGCGCCACCGTGTCCGGAAACAAGCTCGTGTTCGCCGTTGACGGCACGGTGACTTACGTCGGAACGCTTACCGAGAACTATCTTACCGGTAAGTTCGGTTTTACCTGCGGCGGCGGTAACTATATCATAAAATCTTACTTCGTCCGCGCGGTCGCAGACGCAGATATCCCTTCCGCATAACAGGTGACGACTATGATAAAAAACGGTAAAAATTTATTGAAGATCTCGTCGTTCGCGCTTTCGGCAGCCGTCGCTTTGACGACTTACGCGCAGCCCGTATCTACCTTTGCGGCGGAAGAAACGGAAAGCGCTCCGACCGTCCTTTACGAACAGAACTTCGACCAACTGACTTCTCTCCCCTCGAAGTGGACTATCGTAAAAGCTTCTTCGACGACTATTTCCATAAAAAACGGCGTTCTGAATATCGACGCGGCGAAAACGAGCGCGATACAAGCCGTTTACTTCAACGAGGACGTCGGAAGCGATTACACCGTCAGCGCCGACTTTACCATTAACGACGTTTTCAATTCCACGCGCTGGGTGGGTATCGCCGTAAGAGTTCAAAAAAACGACGGCTGGTTCAAGGGAAGTATCGGCACGAGCGCGACGGCGGCTATCAACAACTACACCAAAACGGCTATAAGCGGCGGCGCTTGGGTGGAATACACCAAAATCGCAATGCGTGAAGCTCCGAAGCTTGGCGAAACGCACCGTATGTCGATGACTTGTTTCGGAAACAATGCCTGCCTGTACGTCGACGGCGAGTATATGACCGACGTGACGTTACCCGAAAAGTATTCGGGCGGAAGCTTCGGCATAACGGTTTCCGGCGCAAACGTGGACGTGGATAATCTGACCGTCACTCTTGCAAAGGAAAAAGCCCCCACTCCCGACAACGGGATCGCCGACGTGGTTATTCCTTCGACAGGTATAGTAAACCCGCCCGTCGTCGTATCCGACGGAACTGCCACATGCTCGACAGCTCCTGCGGTCACTATCGCAAAAGTTGACGATAACGGCGTTATAGACGGACTTTCGTTAAGACAATACAAAAAAACGCTTGACCTTTCGACTATACCCGCGTATCACGTTGAAAGCAGGGCGGCGGCAAACGCCGTAGCGAAATATCTGTCCGAAAACGACGTTTACGACGCGTTGATACTCGCCGACGAAGACAGCGCAGAATTCGTTTCAAGCATAAAGGAAACGGCGTATAACGCGCGCGGGATAATAAAATTCAAAGATATTCCGAAAGACTTTAAAGCGGCGTCGAAGATAAGAGAAAAGGTAAACCTTGCCAACGCCAACGTAGCGTTGCTTCCCGCGGGAACGAGCGTAGACGTCATATATCATCTTCAGATGAGAATGATAACCGTGTGGACGTACGCTTCGAGCGCCGAAGAGATGGCGGAAGCGATAACGAGCGGCGTCAACGGCATAGTCACGAGCGACACCGACGGACTGTATAAGCTGTATTCGAGCTTTACTTCCCCCACGCTTATAAGGAAACCCAACGCCATGGCTCACCGCGGAGCTACGGGGCTTTACGTGCAGAATACGTTGAACGGAATGATACTTGCCTACGAAATGGGCGCGAGAAACGCGGAAACCGACTTGTGGCTGACCACAGACGATAAGATAGTTCTTCTGCACGACTCACAACTCGACGCGCTCACCAACGGCACGGGAGCGATAGAAAGTTACACGCTCGAACAATTAAAGAAGTTGATCGTAGACGTAAAACCCGATATCGAAGAAGTTATTCCGACGTTAGAAGATCTGATGGCTTACTTCAAAGGTACGGATATGGTGTTAATGTTCGAGATAAAATCGTCTAACCCGAAGATATTTACCGTACTTAAAGAGCTCGTCGACAAATATGACTTTTCGGATAATTTCGTCATAATGAAAGGAAAAACCGATATGCTCCGTATTGCCGACGAAGTTTTCCCCGACGTTGCCATTGCGCGCGGCGGACTCAGCGACGTTATCAACAAAATACCCGAGGACGAACGTTCTATTGCCGCCGCGATACGCGATATGGCGCAGAACTCCTTCCAACCCTTCCCCTACTGGTACAACACGAACGACGGAACGTGGGCTTATCTTTATAAGTTTGCCGCGCGCGGTTGGTTGAGCTTTGCCTCGACTTGCTCCACCCGCCACGAGTGCGACGCAAGGCTCTTGAACGTTTTCGGCGCTACGAGCGTGCTCGTGGATAACTTCCAGTGGAACGCGGACTACCTTTACGGACTTTCGTTCAGCGGCGGCGAGTTCACACGCGAACAGCTCGAAACGCTTACGGGCGAGCTGACGGGGCTTGACGGAACGTATCCCGAAAAAGTAAAACTTGCTCTTCTCGACGACGGTATGCTTACCGAAAACTCCGAAATAGACGCGGGAGAACATCTGGCGCTCGCTTACGTCGACGTATGCTTAAAGAGAGAAAATTCACCCGATATAAACTATCGTCTGTACTCCGCTCCCGCGAGAATAAAAGTCGTCGGATAAGTCGATAAATCGCCTTTTTCGTCTGAAACCGACGAGTAAAAACACAACCGCCCGACGGGTTTTATACCCGTCGGGCGACGTTTTTTTATGGTGAATTATACTATTAAGTGCAACAGTTTAGAAAAAAACAGACAGTTCATATAAATCTATGGTAAACTATTTTCAACCACGAAAAAACACCAAGGAGAAATATATGAACTGCTACAAACATTTTAC
>CACXHH010000032.1 GCA_902767455.1 uncultured Eubacteriales bacterium | reverse complement strand
GAAAGCTCGCAGTTTTCAAAGGTGATCGTGTAATCTACGAGCGTCCAACCGGCGTAGAGCGTGGAGCTTTTTGAAATGGCGACGTAAGTGTTTGCGGCGGGGATAAGACGCGCTTCGTCTACGTACCAGCCCTTGAACGTATACCCGACCTTTTCGGTGGTTACGCCTTCGATCGAAAACGTAGGAAGGTAACTTTCAAGACGGTCTACTTCCGTGCCGCCCGTCGTGTCAAAGTAAAGATAATATTTGTTCGTTTCCTGATAGTGGGCTTTGAACGTGATATTGCCCGTAGTGCCCTTTTCGACGGTCACCGTCTTTTTGGGCGAAGCGTCTTCGTCCGTCGTCCAGCCGACGAATTCAAGCTCGCCGTCGAAGCCGTAAGGATCGGACAGCGTGAACGTTTCCGTTTCGACGGTGTAGCTCGTCGGGTTATCCGACGAAGCGCCTTCGCCGAGATCGTAAGTAATCGTATAGGTTATCAGCTTATACTTCGCGTAGAAAACGGCGTCGGAAGAAAGTTTCATTTCCTTTGAAAACTTCGTTCCGTCTTCCGTGAAAAAGCCTTCGAGCTCGTAACCGTTTTCGGGAACGATCTTGCTTTCGGCTTCTTTGAGATTGACGAAGGAAGCGCCTCTTACTTCGGCTTCGTAGATAAGCTCCGTGCCGTTATAAAACTTTACGTTGTGCTCGGGTATTCTGAAATAGTTGTCGCACGCAACCGCCGTCGCGGCAAACGCCAACACGACTGCTATCAATAATATTTTAAGGTTCTTCATACTTCACCTTCCAACGTGTAATTAAAATATCGTCGAACGTGTAATTAAAATATCGGTATCCGCGCGGCGCTTGCGCGCCTTGCTTTTATTATATTATTTTATCACTTAATAATTATTATGTCAATAGTTTAAAACGACGGCGAGCGATGTTGCCCTATTTGTTTGTATCGGGCGACGGTTATGTTTTCGGGCTTTTTCGGGCATAAAAAAAAGAAACGCAGCGCTTTTCGTTCAACCACGTGGCGGTCGGGTCCTTTGAAACTCGTAGGTTTCATGCGTTTACGGGATCGCCACGTAGACAAACGAATCAGCCTTTAACCCCTTATCCTTATTTTGTCAAGGGCTGCGTCTCTGTCAATATTCAGAATTTTTCTTGAATTTTAAGCCGTCGAAAATACGTGCCGTTTTCCGCTCGTTTCCGTCGGCTATTCAATCTTACTTTAAATCACTATGATAATCAATGTATTTTTCGGTCAATAATATGGACGAAACGGATATTTTTACCAAATAAGGTCCCCTTTTTCATTTATCCGACGCAAGCCTTTTTCCGTCTTATTTACGAAAAACAGCAGTCCGCGATTTTCAGGCGTTGAAAAATTCGGCTTATTATAACGATTTTACGGTCGTTCAAAAAGAAAAAACGCGCTTTACGCGCGTTTTTGGTCTTTTTATCGTCGTCAAATTATAAACGACAGGCTTGCGATATTACAGTTTGAGTTCTTCTTTAAAGGACTTTGCAAGCTCGTCCGCGTTGCGGCATGAAACGCTTTCCGCGCCGAGCATGAACACGCCTATAACGTCGGAAACGTTGCCTTCGCTCGCCGCGGCGGTAAATGTGAACTGACCTTCCGAGAGTTTGACGAATTCGGAAAGAGAGTAATTGTCCGCCGAAAGTTCGCCCGTAGTAAGCTTGACGTTTACTATTCCCGACTCAAACAAAACGTCGATAACGGTACGCATCTGCTCGTGCGTGAGAAGCGAAACGTTCACGTTGACGGTAAATTCCTTCTTTCTCGCGCTCGCTTTGAGCTGTCTGTACTCGCGAATGAGAAGCTGTTTTTTCTTTTCTGAAAGCTCGAAAGCGTCAAACGTCAGCTCGATCCCCGCGGCGGCGGTTGCGGCGGCTTTTTTGACGAGATACTTTTTCGTGCGGAACACTTCCGCGCCGTAAGGCGCGCACACGGCAACGTTTATTTTGACGCCCGCGCCGCTCTTTAACGCTACGGCAAGCGCGTTCGGCATGACCGTAACGCCTTTTAAGCCTATCGCTGCGGCTTCGGAAAGCTTTTCCTGAACGTCGGAAACGGTAAGGCTCGGGTCGGTCAGGTCGAAAACGACTTTCTTGAAGAGTTTTTCGACTTTATAGCGGTTGAACTCGTTTTGAAGTTCGCCTTCGCTCACGCCGAATACCTTTGCGGAATTTGCTATAAGGTCGGCATTAAGGTCTTTTTTCTCCTTTATCTCGCTTATCTCGCCGTCGGCTTCACCGCTTGTTTGAGGCGCGGATGTTTCAGGCTCAAAATATTCAGGCTCGTCTTGCGTT
>CACXHH010000031.1 GCA_902767455.1 uncultured Eubacteriales bacterium | reverse complement strand
CGTTATATACCGTCGTGTAAACGCAGTCCTCACGGGAAAGGAATTTAGCTAAAGTTATTGCAAACGCCGTATTCCAAAGCGCGTTGACCGTCGCTTTACCGTCCGATAAAAACGCATTTAACGCCTTTTCGTCGACAATCGTTTCGGCGGAAAAGTCACCGCGCGTCAAAGTTTTATCGTCGCGGTCGCGTATGGGCAGACACTCGGGGTCGACGTCGCCGATAAGTTCGACGTAATATTTTTCGGCTTTTTCGTAAGCTTTTCCGCTACGGGCTTTACTTTCTTCCAAGGCGACTTCGTAGCCCGTGTAAGTTTCCTTTTCGATAGCCGCGCCGCCGTAAGCAAGATCGAGCTCGCGCATAAACACGACGAGAGATTCGCCGTCGAAAATTATATGATGCGCGTCCATAAACATATACCTGTCGTCGCCGTCCGTGACGATGGCAAGTCGCAAAAGCTCGTCGCGGCTTAAATCAAACGGTCTTAAAAGGCTCGAAAGCCCGCCCTTAAGGTCGGACGCGTCTATATCGTTTATCACGACGGCTCTGTCGTCGTCACGCGAAGCGAAAACGTCGCCGTTATCTTTTAAGGCGAGTTTCATCTTCATATACGGATGTGCGTTTACGACAGTCGTTATAGCCTTTTTGAGCTTTTCGGTATCGACCGACTTATCGAGCTTCAAAAGGAGCGGAAGGTTGTAAATGGTCGTATCGCGGTTTGCGATACACTCGACGTAAACGCCCTGTTGAAGCGCCGTCAAGGGGTATTCGGAAAGAATAACGTTTTCGGCGTTTTCGTCGATTTCCTTTACGAACGCCGCAAGCGCGCGGACGGTCGGATAAGAGTTCAGATCGCCTATCTTCACCGTCTTTTCAAAGTTCTTTGAAAGCTGAACGACGAACTTTATCGCCGTTATCGACGTAAGACCCGCCGCGTAAATATCGGTCGTCACGCCGAAAGATTCGTGTCCGAGAATAGCCTTTAATATGCCGTATATCTTTTTTTCTTCGGGCGTTACGGGCGGAACGGTCTTTTCTTCGCGCATTTCGGGAAGCGGAAGCGCGCGTTTGTTTACCTTCTGATTCTGGTTCAAAGGTATTTTATCTATCTGCATGGTGAACGCGGGTATCATGTATTTGGGCTTGTTCTTGCCGATATACGCGTTCAGCTCGTCTATATCTATTTTCTTATCGGAAACTACGTACGCCGCGATGAATTTTATGCCCGACGGATCTGAAAAATCCTTGACGGTGACGTCCTTGATGTCTGGGAAGCTTCTTATGACTTTTTCAACTTCCGTAAGCTCCACGCGGAAGCCGCGTATCTTGACCTGACCGTCGTTTCTTCCGATGAAGTCGAGCGTGCCGTCGTTAAGCATTCTGACGATATCGCCCGTTCTGTAAGTTTTTTCAAAGCGCGGATCTTTGTCGAAGGGGTTTTTGACGAACGCGCGCTTGTTTTCGGGCTCGCGGTTAAGATACCCGCGCGCGACCTGCGGGCCTGCGATACATAGTTCGCCTTTCACGCCCCAAGGCAGCCTGCGCATGTTTTTATCGACGACGTAAGCTTTAAAAGTCGATATTTTCTTGCCGATGGGAACTCTGGCGTAAAGCTTATCGAGCGGCTGTTCGCTGCAAAAAACAGTACCTTCCGTCGGACCGTAAGCGTTGTGAAAAACGTAGCTAACAGGCGGCGTCATCGGTACGAGCTTTTCGCCGCCGACGAGAAAATGGCGCATGGTTTTAAGCTCGAACTCTTCGGCGAACTGTCTACCGACCTGAGTCGTTATGCTCGTATGCGTTATGCCGACTTTGTTGAAGTAGTCGGCGAGCCAAACGAGATCGAGCCTTTGGCTGTCGGGAATAACGCAGACGGTGCCGCCCGCGGTTATAGCGGGGTACAGGTCGACCATGTGCGCGTCGAACCCGTAAGAAGCGTAAGACGAAAACTTCATAAACGAGCCGCCCTCGAAGTGCTTGTTAAACAGCGCGCTCATCGCGGCAACGTTGCCGTGCTCTATCATAACGCCCTTGGGAAGCCCCGTCGTCCCGGAAGTGTAAAGCATATTGAAAAGATCGTGCGGAAGGGGCTTAACGTTCGGGCGCGAATCGTCGGTAAAGCTTTCTATCTCGTCGAGATAGATCTTTACACCCTTGAAATCGGGTATAAGTTTTTCAAGGCTCTTATCTACCACGGCGACCGAAACTTTCGCGTCTTCCATCATAAATTTGAGCCTTTCGGGCGGATAAGACGGATCGAGCGGTTGGTACGCCGCGCCCGACTTCAACACGCCAAGGCTTGCGATCACAGTGTATTCGCACTTGTTTATGAGCACGGAAACGACCTTTTCTCTGCCCATTTTAAGCTCGATAAGCTTGTTAGCGAGCTTGTTGGCTATTTTATCGGCTTGGGCGTAAGTGTATTTTTTGTCAAGGTATTCGACGAGAACGTGGTCGGGATCGCGGGATAAATTTTCGTAATAACGGTCGAGTATCGTCTTATCAAGGCTTACGAGTTCTTCATCGAAGTCGTTGAACGAATCGAGTATCGCCGCTTCTTTTTCGTCGCAAAGGTCAATCTCCGCAAGCGCCGTCTTTTTCATAAACTCGGAGCAAACGACGTCGAATAAGTCTATAACGTGTTCGATCGTGGCGTCTTCATAAAGGTCGGAACGGTATTCGTACCACATAAGGAAATCGTCGCCGTCACGGTGGACTTCTACGGCGTTGATAGCTTTTCCGTCACGCCCTTCAAGCGGGATAAGGCGGCGTTCTCTGCCGCCGTGAGTTACGGAAAACATATAGTCGCCCTGATAGGCAAACATTACGTCGGCGTTAAGCGCAAGATCTCTGCACGCGTCGCCGAAAGAATATATATCGTTTGCGACCGTTTCGCAAAGCTCGGCGTTACACGAAGTCAAAAATCCGTCGACGGTGGTATCGTCGTCGAACTTGGCGTAGAAGGGAAGCGTCCTTACGAACATGCCGACGGCGTTTTTCACGCTCTCGTCACGGCCGTTGTGAACGGTGGCGAAATACGCGTCGTTTTCCATGTTTATCTTGGCAAGAAGATACGAAAACGCCGATAAAAAGAACGCCGAAGTCTTTATTCCCTTGGCTTTCACGAAGGGATTGAGCTCGTGATTTTTTATGCGTAAAGTGCGTTTAACGAGTTTATAGGCGGGCTTTTCGTCTTTTTTGTCGAAAATCATAACGGACGAACATTCGAGATTTGCGAACGTCTTTTCGTAGTATCGTTTCGCCTTTTCAAATTCTTTTGACGAGCGCGCCTTCATCTCGCGTTCAAAATAGCTTTCAGCCGCCTGTTCGACAGGTATTTCGGCTCCGTCGTACAGCTCGAACAGCTGTTTTAAAAAGAGTTTAATGCTTCCGCCGTCGATAACGGTGTGGTGGATATCGAAGAAAAGATACTTCTTGTCGCCTACGCGGTATAATTCGACGCGGAAAAGCCTGTCGCGTTCCATATCGAACGGACGGAAGGTAACTTCCGATAAATCGCCGAGCGTTTTTACGGGCACGTCGAAGGGTGCCGTATCGAAATATTTTTTGACTTCGCCTTCTTCGTCTACGGTAAGGCGCATAAAAAGGTGCGGGTGGCACTCGAAAAACTTTTTGACGGCGGAAATCATTTTCGATTCGTCTACGTCGTCGTCAAGCGGTAAAAGATACGGAAGATTATACGCGGTGTTAGGCGTAGTGCTGTCAAGGTACATGCCCATTTCGGAAGTGCCGAGCGGGTAAAGTTTCTTTTCTGTATTCATTTTATCTCCTTGAAAGGCTTTTCGGTGATGATAACGCGGCTTGCCACCGCATAAATTTTTTTAATTATATCATAAAATCAAACGCGTTTCAATAGCGGCTCGATAATTTTTTATAACTATTATAAAAAATTTTTCAACCCCTTCCCTTATCCGAAAAAAAGCGTAAAAAAACTTCCGCAAGCGCGGAAGTCGTTTATCGTTTAAATCGGTTATTCGGAAACGTTGATGAGATACGCCTTATCGAAGGCGCCGTTTTTAAGGTCGACCTTTTTTATCACGAACAGCAAGCTGCCGTCGACGTCTTCCAAAAAGTCCGTTTCCCCGAGAGTAGACGGCGTGAATTTCAACAGGCAAACTTCGTCGTCGTGAAGTTTCTTTTCGCTTGAAAAAAGCCCGTTTTCGGCTTCTTCGGCGATCGAAAAGGAAATCGGTATCTCCGTTTCGACGTCGTAGTCAAGCTCCGAGCCTTCGTTCAAGGGCGTAACGCAATCGGGAGATAAGGCGTATCTTACCACGCCCTTTGCGGGTGAAAAATCAAAATCTATGAAAAAATACAAAAAACCGCTATCGGGCAAAGGCGTTTCCTTTGATACGGCTTTAAGCTCTTCAAGGTTTATCTGACACAAAAACACTTCGCCGAGCGCTATTTCGTCGCCGTTTAAGAAGCTTTCGGGAACCAACGCTTCGCCGAAAAATTTGCTTGCGTTTTCGCTTAGTGGGGCGTTTTTACTTTTTATCGCTATCATTTTCCGCAGATTTTATCCTGATATAGTTTTTATCGTCCGAAAAATCACGCTCGTCGGTGACGTTGCCGCCGAGCGCTTCGACGGCAAGTTTGAGTTCCTTATAAGAAACGTAGTCGTCGACGCGCGACAGGTATTCCGTCATCTCAAAAAGGCACGATTCGTCGTCGTAATTAACGAGATAAGCGGCGTATTCGGGCACTTTATTACCCTTTTTAAGCCCGTCGAGAAGAATACGCTTGACGCGTTCGTCTTTTTTCGTCGTGTGCGAAAGTATCTCGGCAAACATGCTCGAAGCTTCTTTGCCCGAAAGTTTTTCCAAAATTGCGGGAGCGACTTCGTCGGCGTAATCTGAGAGATCTTCCACCATTTCGTCTTTAACGTGATGACATACTTTTTTGGAGAAAAGTAGGTCTATATATCGATTAAACGCGCTTTTTGAGTTTTTGCGGCGCATAACTTCGATAGCCGAAAGCAGCACGTCTTCTTTTGCGTCCTCCGTAAAAAGAAGAGCTATTTCCTTCTCGTCTACGCGGTTTACCACGGCGTCGAGAAGATAGTCGTTGAGCGGAACGCCGCTCTCCACGTACGACAGCCACGCGCCGATAAGGTCGTCTTCGTCGTCGTAATAATTTAAAGGCGCGATCCCGTCAAGCTCCTTCAAAGGGGTAGTTTCAAACTCCGAATACAGCTTAGGAAGTTTTTCAAGCCACTCTTCTTCGCTGTATTTACCCTTTTCGGCAAGCAGGCGCGAGCGGAAAAATTTTTCAAAAAGTTTGTCAATATCTACGATCTTTTTCATTGTCTGTCCTCACCGCCGAAAACGAGTTCGTCGGCTTTGTTGAAAGCTTCGCGCGTCGTTCCGAACAATTTTATAAGCGCTTTGACGTCAAACTGATGATCTGAGTCGCCTTCGTTGGTCATGACCGCGGCGAGCGCGTTTTCGTCTTTGACTTCGGAGAGCGTT
>CACXHH010000030.1 GCA_902767455.1 uncultured Eubacteriales bacterium | reverse complement strand
TGTAAACGGCTACGTACGCAAGTTCGTCTATCTCGCCGTAAAGCCCCGTGAACGTGGCGCTTACGCCCGAAAGATTGAGCACCGTGCCGTCAAGCACCTGCCGCTCGTCGTTTATGGTAAGTTCAAGCGTGGGCAAAGTAAAGTCAAGATAAACCTTGAACTCGCATACGCCGAAATCGCCGTATTCGCGAACGGTATATATACCGCTTGCGTTGCCTTTCAACGCTTCGGATAGGCGTTGACCGTCCGTGACGTTTATCTTCGACCACTTAGCCGCCTCGCCGTATCTGAAATACAGTTCGGTATTTTCGTTCTTCGTGAGAACGAGATTAGTAGCGAGCGGGTATTCGTCATCTCCGACGACGACTTTGTTTTTATAGATATTGACGTCGCCTTCGTAAGTCGGGTTATCGACGTAAGTTATACCCGTTTTGGTGCGTTCAGCCGTTTCGTACCCGACGTGTATCTGCGAAGGAGCAAGATAGGGCGCGCCCGTAACGCGGTCAAGGTCTTCTTCGCCGACGAGATAAACGTTTTCGCCCGCGGACACGATACGGTTTACGACCTTATCTATCGCGTCTTTAAGATTTGCCGACAGCGCGCTGATATTTATGCCGTTTTCTATGGAGCCGTTACCGTAATAGTAATACGCCCAGCCGTAAGCGTTTGAAGCCGTGGTCCAGGTGCTTCTCTTGTACCTTATCCAAAGCTGTCCTTCCTGCGCGGAAGTAGTTTCGCCCGCCGCCTTCATATACGTCGTGGAGCCCGAGTTACTGTTGAGAAGGCTCGCCATGTTCGCCGTGATACGCACGAGATACAAGTCCTGATACTCCATAAACCTGACGTACTTTTTGGCTTCGATACTGCTTGAAAACGCAGGAGCAAAAGCGCCGCCGTCGTACCTGTTCAGCGTCGGATCGTACGTCGCGCCGTAAAGGTGGTTACGGACGCCCGAATCGGTCGAATCCATAAAATAGTATCTTGCGTCGCCGATACGGAATACTTTATTCGTAAGCACGAGATTTCCCTGCGCGCGCGTCTTGTTTTCCGTGTCGTCCCGCTTACCGTTCGTAAAATAGAAGCGGATGGGGTTTGAAACGAGATTGACGATACTTCCGCCCGTTTCGCCCGAAATGGTCGGGATAAGTTCGTAAAAGCCAGCGGTAAGATCGCCTATTATAACTGTGTAGGGATCGCTCGTTCGGGCAAAATACTCGTCCGTTCCGTTGACCGTTACGCTGAACGCCGTTTCATCGGGAATTATCTGGTTTCTGTCGTCATCTTTTACGGTGATCTTAACGCCTTTGCCTTCCGCCGTTTTTACGCCCGAAATATCGTAAGCTTCGTACGTCGTTTTGATATCGGTTATCAAAGCGTAGCCCTGATCGGACGGGAAATCGACGTCCACTTTGAACACGTCTCTCTTGTCGTATACGACGCGCAAAGCGTTCGTTTCGCTCTTGTTGCCCGCGCTGTCCTCGACGACGAAATACAAGTTTACGTCAAGCCTTACGCCGTCGCCGAGCATATCGAGAACGAACTCGTCGAGTTCGGTCGAAAGACTATCGTCTATACTCGAAGTATACAGATACCTTTCGTTTTCGGTCACCACGTTAAATAGCGCCGTCGTCCTTTCGCCGTTTGCGAGAAGAAAGCGCTTTGACGTCTGCCGTTTTCCGTACGCGTCCGTGAAGGTAGCGACGAGGGAAACGTTTGAAACGCCCGCGCCCGTCGTCTTTGCGTTGACGAGTTCAAAAGTCTTTGTTTTGAGTTCGTTGGTAGGGGCGGAAAACGAAACGACAGGCGGATCGCCGTCGAGTTTATACGGCCCGAAATACTTATAATCTTTAAGCCCGTAAGGCGATACGGCAAGCGCGTGCAGATAGTACGTTCCGCTGTATATCCCGGCGTTCTCGTCCTTTACGAGCGTTACGCCGAACGAGCCCGAATCTTCTTCCGTCAAAACGTAAGAATTTTTATAAGCTTCGGCGGAAGTTGCGTTTTTCTTATCGTTGCTATCGCTCCACTCGTAGTAGATAGCGCCTTCCGCCTTTTCGTCGGCGTTTATCGATAACATCAGATTGTAGATGTTTTTCTCTGACAGCGAACTGTCTTTATCGATGGTAAGGTTAGGTTTGAAATAGTTGATAGGTCCGTTGAGCATCGTGAACTCTCTTAAAACGTTAGTATCGCGGACCTTGTTGTTTTCCACGACTTTGTAAGAGTTCAGATTGTACGCCATATCCCCTATATCGTCAGTGGGAAGCTGATATCTTATAGAAGTGATATTCGTATACGGAACGTCTTCGGCGCTCATCTCGTAGACGAGAGTGTCGGTATAATTGCCTTCCACGTAATCGGCGTAATACGGCTTTGAAAGATTGTTTATCTTTAACGTGATAGAGCGCCGCTCTCCCGCGCCGTTCGTTTTCGAAGCGTATACGGGTTCGCTGAAACGGATATAGAAGCGGAGTTTGCCGTCTTTGGCAAACGTCGAATCGTCAACGTACTGTCCTAAAACAGTAGGAGCCGTGTCGTCGATAAGAGTCATAAAGAACCAAAGATCCCTGAACTCGATATCGACTTCCCTGTTCTTGTTCCAGATAGCAAGCCCGTTGTCGAGAACGCCTTCGTACGGATCTATTTTATAGAATACCGAATCGGTGATGGAATCGTCTTTCGCGTACCAGGTGTTGCCGTGTTGCAACCAGTAAACTTTCTTATGGTATGGAGAAACTTTACTGCTATTTACCTGAATATAATCGCCGTCTTCGTCGTTGGGATCTTTTCCGATGCTTATAAGATACATCGCGCGCCCGTTGAGTTTATCGGCGTTGTCTAACATCCCTAAGGCGCTTCTTTTAGGCTCGAAACCGAGATACAGATACAGCCCCGGGGTGTCCTTATCCGCGCCGTCGTATTTCGACATCATCTCTTTATTGCCGGCGAGCGTATAGATATCCGTCGAAGAGTGGTAATCGGAGTTATCGACGTATCTTATAAGATAAGAGCCGTACGCGGTCGCAAAACCGGGGTTTACGAAGGCGTTGAGCCAACGCGTGGTCGTATCGTTTACGAACGAAACTCCGCTGTTCCAGGACTTCCACGTCTTTCTGCCGTCAAGGTTGCCCTTGCCGCCGTGGAACAACGATTGCATGAGTTCGTAATCGTCAAAATACGCAACTTCGCGCGAGCTGCCGATAGAATCGACTATTACGCCCGTCGTAGCGCTCACTGCGCTCTCGTAAGTCAAGAAGCAACGGCAATCGTCTTTGCTACTGTCTACGACGGCGTTTTGCGCGCTGTCGATAACCAAATTGAAATATCTTCCGTACGTTTCGCCGCCCGACGTTACGCGCAGTTTTTCTCTGTCCGTCGCGCCGTTCAGACACTTTATCGCCACCGTATAGGAAGCTTTTCCGTCCTGACCGATAGTAAGCGCAGCCGTATTTGAAACGCTTTTATAGTCGACGTTGGGTATAGCCGTTCCGCCTTCCGTGTGGTAGACGACGGTAACGACGTCGCCCGGGGTACCCGACGCGATTATTTCCGAATACACCAGCCCCGTATCGTTTGAAGCGTTTACGTCAGACACGGCAAAGTAAACGGTATTAAGGTCTAGAGCGTGCGCGGTCTTTGATTGCGCCGTCGTAAAAGAAAAAGCAACGAACGCGGCAAGAATAAGCGAAAGTCCGACTATAAAGCTTTTGATAACTACTTTATTTTTCATTATTCATCACCTTGCTTTCTATAATTATCTCGCCGAACGCGACCTTCTTGCAAAAATCAAGAAAAGTAAGTTCGGGGTTTTTGAGTTTCGCTTCTTCGTAGACGCGTAAGATATCGTCTTTGGTCACGTCCTGCGAAGAAGTTTCGTTTTCGCCGCCCTTGATTTCGGCTTCTTCCGTAATCTCTTCGGCGGCTTCTTCGTAAGTTGCTTCGGTAGCCTTGTCGAGCGAAGTTTTTTCAGCCTTGACGGATGCTCCTTTATTGTCACGCGCGTTGAAGAGCGCGGCGTTTCTTAAAGTTATATCGTAGAATACTTCGTTTTCGTTGAACAGCCTGTCCGAAAGTTCGGAGCTGTCCATCTGACCGATGCTGTAAAGGTTGACTTTGAACTGCGGCGTGAAATACGTCTTGAAAGGATAGTTGCCGAAAGTAACTATTATGCTGTGACCTATATCGCCCGGGTGATTGAGCCTTTGAAGTTCGCTCGGATAGATGAGCGGGCGCGTCTGTACGGACGTGGAAAAGTTTATATCGCTCGTCGCCGTAGCCGATTGCGAAGTCGTGGCGATAGTTATGTTACCGCACAGCTCGCTGAACTCTTTGCAAGTGCCCATATCGTTGGAGCCGATGAACATCTTTATACCGCAGTTTCCTTTGACGATATCTGCTACCGTTTCGCCGTAAACGTTGTTGAGCTGCGCGTAAGACTGAACTATCATCGTAAACCATATCTTTCTCGAACGGCCTACCGTAATGAATTTGTCGAACTTTTCTATCCTTGGCATGTTGCCGAACTCGTCCATAATGAAGTAGACGTTTCTCGGCAAGCTCAATTCCGCCGTAGCCGAAGCAACTTTTATAAGCGTCTTATAAATGTTCAGGATAAATACCGCCGCGAGCTTATGCCTCGTATCCTTTTCGTCGGGGATCTTGAAAAACAGCGCCGTCTTGTGGTCGGCAAGAGATTCCGCGGTAAAGTCGGAAGAGCTGGTGAGCGCGCATATACCCGCGTCGTTGAAAAGCGTCAGTTTGTCGTAAACTATCGACATATACGACGCGCGCGTGGTGGGAGCGGCGTCGCACACCTGCTTTGAAAGCGAATACGCCTTGCTCAAAGGGCTTCTGCCCCTGAAATAGTTTTTAAGGTCCTCGTAGTCCTTGTTGGAGTTTTGTAATATCTTGGTGACGTTGAAAAAGTTGTATTTTTCCTTCGTCATGCCGTTCGATTCGTCGTCGGAGTCTTCGAGCATGGCAAGAAGCACGGCAAGCGTTATAGATCTCGCGCCCTTTTCCCAAAGCGGGTCCTTATCGTTTTCGATGGGGATAAGCACGGTAACGAGATCGTTCAGGTCTTCGTAAACTTCGTCGTAAAGCTTCTTTCTGTAAACCTTTACGCTGTCGATAAGTCTTTGATAGTTCGAGTAGGCTTTGCCGTCGAACTCGTACCACTCGTCGACCTTGTTGAAATCGTCCTTGTTTCCGACGAGTTCGAGCCCCGAAACGTACGCGTTGTCACGGCGCTTAAAGGCTTTGGTGTGAGCCGTACGGTATTCTTCGTAAGTGTCCCAGACAGAGTCGAGCGGGTTCCAGCGGTAAGAAGAATACGTGTCGCGAAGGTCTACGACCTTTACGTCGTAACCCCTTGCTTTGAGATACTTGGAGTGCATTGCATACAGTTCGCCTTTCGGGTCCGTAATGACCATGGAGCTTCCCGCGTTAGTCGCCGCGAGAAGCTGTATCATAGGCGAAACGAAAGTCGTCGTCTTACCCGAACCGGTAGAGCCGATGACTATGGCGTGGCAGGGAGAGTTGAACGCAACTTCCATGTCCTTGCCCTTTGCGTCAAGGCGGGCAAGCACGGGCACGCCGTCCTTTTCCACGCTTTGCAGTTTGCTGTATTGATAGACCTTGAAGATCTTTTTCTTTTCTTCTTCGGTCATCCAGCGCGAGTTTTCAAGGTTGGTGTCCTTTATCTGTTTGAGCTTGCCGCTCGCGCCGAGCGACGACCTTGAAAATACCTTCACGAAGTCCTTGTTGAGAACGAGCGCGTAAACGAGAAACAGTACCGCAAAAGTAGCGATAAGCATCAGATAAAACTGTACGGACGTCATTATTCCGTCGAGCGAGCCGTACCAGTCGACCACCGTAAGGTCGAACTGACAATCGACGAGCGTGAACAGAAGATAGCTGAACACTTCCGAAATAAGAAGTATAGCCGCCGCCACGAACAGGACTTCCTGAAATCTTCCCGACGAAAACTTATGCGACAGTATAACGCAGCCTACGAGCATAAACGTTGCGAACAAAAAGATAGCCCACTTTAAATAGTTTAAAAACGTGAAAGCGCCGTCGGGGGTAAAGAACGCGCCTTTTGCCACGGCTACGGGGATAGATACGAGATTGCTCAATACGAACGCGCCGATAACGACAAAAAGAAGAACTCGTCTTTTTTCCATATCTTATTCCTCCGTTATCGTAAGCGTTGCCGTGCGCGATTTGGTGTCAAACCCGGCGTTCTCGTCTGAAGTCGTAAACCTTGCAATGACCGTGTAAGTACCCGGTTCGCTGACGCCGTCCGTGCTGACGATGCGCCAGTCCTTATCCCTGTATTCGTACGTCACCGTCACGCTCTCGTCAAGATCTTCCTGCGATATGCGTTGCAGCTCTATCGTATGTTTTTTTCCGTCGTATACGACCGTTTTATCCTCCATCGTGACGACGCGGTACATCTTTATGAGCCTGCCGATCGTTACCTGGTGATATTTGTAACTAAAAGTACCCGTTTTAGGCTGTATCTCGTAACAATCTTTGATCTTTTCGTCGTCGGAGAATACTTCAAACTCTAAAACGTAACCGTAGTACTCGCCGTTATCGTTAGTAAAACCTTCTCCATCGGCGCCGAAAGTAAGAGGCACGCCGTCTTTCGTGATCGTGATATTCTTCACGGCAAAAAGATCCGTTTCCAGCGCGTAATCGATAGTTTTCCCGATCGGGTCGTACCAGAAGTTGAAAACCGATAGGCTGAGATGTATGGTTAGTTCTATATCCTGAACGCTGTAATACGCCTTTGTTATCGTTATCGAAGACTGTATCTCGTCGACGTCAGCCACGTTAAAGTCGTCGTTGGGCGTAAAGCGGGTAATAACGGTATATTCCCCCACGTATTTTACGCCCGTAGTCGAAACGAGTTCGTCTCCGAGATAGTATTCGCACGTCGCCGTGACGCCGGAAGGTAAATCGGACACCGTCTGACTATGCGTTTCGTTGTCAAAAACGAGCTCCATATCGTTTACCGCAATCACACCTTCGAGCGCGATATTGTATAACAGGACCGTCGCCGACAGGTCGGCATGCGCGTTGACGTTCTTTTCGTCTATAGAAAAGCGTACGTCTATCGTGTATAAGCCCGGTCTGTCACAAGCCGTAACCGTCGAACCGTCTTTAGTCGCCACGAACTCGTACGTCACGCCCGCAGGGATAAAATACCCTTCGTCAAAATCGGGAACGTACACTCCGTCGTATTTCACTTTCTTGTCCGTAAGAGTCGCGACGACCGTCGCTTTCTCTATGGTGAGATTTGCCGTCAGATCGTAAAGCACGCGATGCGTGTCGTCACGCGTTATTATCGCATTAACGGTATATTCGCCCGCGTTTATCGCGCTCTCGACCTTCTCGTCGCCGAGATATATCTCGTACTTAACGCTCGTGCCCTGCGGTATGTTCTCCGCTTCTATCGTTTTGGGAGCGTCGTTATAGACGAACGTTTGGTCGTCGAATATTATTTCGGTATAAGTGTAAGTTCCCGAAAACGTCGGCAAAAGAACGCTCTTGGCATAGTTTTCGTCGGCGAAGGAAATAGTTATTGAATAGCGATAGGTCACTCCCGAAACGAGAGCGTCATCCGGAGTTCCCCACTCTATCTTTCTTTCTTCTTCGTCGTCAAGATAGAACGCTATCGAACCGACGCTGTAAACTTCGGTATCCAGCCCGACGACTTTCATCGAGTAAGATTTTTTATCGTACGCGAGATCGAAAGCCGTCAATTCGTGCCCGTCTATATCCAGGTCGCCACGAACGGGGTTTATGATAAGATAGGAAGTAAGCCTTTCAACGTCCACCGTTTCGTTTTGGTCGATAGCGATAAAGTTCGCCGTCACTTCGTATTCCCCCGCGAAAACCTGATCGTTGTTTTCGTAAGTTACGGCGACGCCCCGCGGCAGTTCCCCTACGACGGCTAAGGAATGTTTTTCCCCGTCGTAGTTGACGGTAACGTCGTCGAACATCACGCCGTCGCCGAGCTCTATCACCCGTTTGTTCACTACGAGTTCAGCCTGCATATCGGGTATCTCGTTGTAGTTTGAGGAATCGCTCTCAAACTTCGCGACCATAGTATATTCACCCGCGCCCGCGTTGGAAGAAACGACGTTCCCGTTTTTATCGTAGCAGACGAAAGAAACCGTCACCCCCTCGGGAAGGATGGAAGTTTCGTCGAGCGACGGAGCGTAGTTCTGCCCGTCGTAAGTCTTTTCCCTGTCGGAAAACGAAACGGAAGAGATATCGTAATCGGCCTTTTCAACGACGAGCGTCGCCCGCATATCGGGTATCGAATTATAATTCCTGTCAAGATTTTCAAAACGGGCGATAACGCGGTATTCGCCGGCCTTTACGGCGTTCGTTATCTGCACGTTGCCCGAATATACGCTATATCTTACATTGACGTTTTCGGGTACGTTTTCTACTTCTATCGTCTTGACCGTTCCGTCGTAAACGAACTCGGCGTTTTCAAAGGTGAGAGCGGAAACGTCGTAATCGGCTTTTTCAACGACGAGTTGCGTAGAAAGCGTTTTGGAAACGTAGCCTTCCTTTGAGATGACGCCTACGACTTCGTAAACGCCCGCGTTGGTAAAGGTGTTGCCGTAAGGATATTCTATCGAAGCTCCTTCGGGAAGGTCGTTATTCAAAGTAACTCTGTGAGGCGTCCCGTCGTAAACGCAGGTGTATCCTTGAAGTTCGTAAGTATCGTCGAAAACGTGCCTTGAAACTTTTATCTTCATCGTAGTAACGTAAGTGCCGTTGTATACGACCTTGACGTCGTGCTCGCCCATCTTGAAGAATTTGAGCCTTTCGACTTCCGGGATCATATCCTCCGTAAGGTCAACTTCGTTCGTTTCTCCGCCCGCATACTCGACCACGACCTTTTTGCCTTCGTAAGAAAAATCGCCTATCGCCGTTTCTATAACGCCGCCGTCCTTCATGCGGATACCGTTTATTATCACTACTTTGTTACAACTGCACATTAAAAGTATCGCGCTTGCCGCGACGATCAAAAGCAAACAGATTTTCGCCCATCCGATCTTCATACGTTCGTTCCTTTTCATAATACTTTTCATACCTTGAATCACTTTCCGGATCACGGTTTTTTCAAACAAAAAAATGGTAGTATCAATATGATACTACCACAAAGAGTGCAACAAACTTGCAACAAATCGACGTTTTTTCAAAAAAAATCTGAAAATTATTTGAACTCGCCGTCGAAAAGCGCCCACGGATACTGTATCATATACTCGCCGCGGTACGCTCTTATCGCGTCGGGGTTGCCCCGTTTATACTCGTAAGCGTCGCAATCTATCTTGTCTATATCGACGTAACACTCGTTATATCTCTTTACGAAAACGTCGCTCGCGTTCACGCTTGCAAGCGTAGCCTTCACGTCTGCGATAAGATTTCTTAAATACGATTTATGGTCTTCTTCCCACAGAACGGCGTTGAGCTCGTTGACGTTTATCGCCGCGCCTTCCCTGTCCACGAGATAGGCAAACAGCTCTTTTGATTTGCTTCTTTGGAATTTCAGGGGAAAGCCGTCGGAAAACACTTCGAAATTGCCGAAGCATTTTACCTGTATCTTTTTGGTGTGTTGAAGAGATACCTGATATCTTAACCCGTTCATCTCTTCTCTTATCTTACTTTCGTTGACGGGCTTCATAATGTACCCCGAAGCGTGTATCCTGTAAGCGTCGAGAGCGTACTCGTCGTAAGCGGACACGAATATCACGTTGACGAGCGGATTGACCTTTTTAAGCTTTTTTGCGAGCTGAATACCGTTTATCTGCGGCATTTCGATATCGAGAAAGGCAATGTCGAACTTGTTGGTCAGATTTTCTTCGTACGCAAGGACT
>CACXHH010000029.1 GCA_902767455.1 uncultured Eubacteriales bacterium | reverse complement strand
GCGAGCGTTCAACCTCCTTTCGGATTTTGAACGCCGTTTTTTCTTTTAAAATATTTTGGGGCCGCCGCTTAACGCGACAGCCCCTTGATTTTTACTTTTTATTCTTTTCTTTGGAGCGTTTGTCGTTGATTATCTTCATGTGTTCGGCGGTGATAAGCTCGACGCCGTTTTCTTTAGCCCCGTTGACGCAGCCTTTCAATACGAGCGGAAGGAACACGCGCGGCACGCCCAAAATAGTTTCGAGAGCGTCGTCGGTGAATTTGACCTTGTCGTCCGCGCGGTCGGCGGCGTATCTTACGGAAGCGAGCGAAGCCTGACGGACTTGCAAAAGTTCGGCTCTCATCTTCGTCTTTTGGTGGAACCAGAAATTCTTTGAGTCGCGATAGCCGTAGTCGACGGGGAGCGGCGGGAAGTCCTTTGCCTTAACGCCGTTGATGATGGCGTCGCTGTACTTCTTCT
Source organism: uncultured Eubacteriales bacterium (assembly GCA_902767455.1). Lineage (GTDB taxonomy): Bacteria > Bacillota > Clostridia > Christensenellales > Borkfalkiaceae > UBA4636. The sequence continues at coordinate 6,166 of CACXHH010000029.1, read as the reverse complement.
TCATAAGAATTTTATCGACGCGAAGAATAAAGTGCGCGCCGAATTTACTCGTGATACCGTTGAAATCGTGATAAGGACCTTCGTAACCGTTCAGCTTGCCGGGCATATCCTTATCGGCGCCGTCAAGTTCGCGCATCCAGGTACATTCGATAACTTCGATAGCGTCGGTAAGTACCATAGGTCTTTGCTCGCCCGTTTCTTCTTCGATAAGGCTCTTTTCAAGCCTGAATTTGCATTTGGGCATCTTTTCGGACGGCTTATCTCCCGGCCACGAAAGCTTTACGGCTTCGGCAAAGGTCTTTGGGTTGTCGTCGATGAAGTTGATGGCGCATTTACCGCTTCTCAAAATGTTCTGAGCGGTGTTGGAAGAGTTACGGCAGCTCAAAAGCATAGCGTAATAGCCTTTGCCCGCGACGTAATAAGGCTGAACGAGCGAATACGGACCGAGATTGGTCATGCCGTCCTCGCACAGCGTGCTCATTATCACCGTGGGCATCGGAAAGAATAGGGAAGTCTGGTAAAAATTGTCTACGATACGTAAGTTTTCAAAACTACTCATAAAAAAACCTCTCATTTTAATTCTCATAAATTATATACCAACTTAAATCGTTTTGCAATACTTTTTTGAATATTGACGCAAAATTTACGTAGAGCGTGTTTACAAAGTCGGATAATTATGTTATAATTTTTTTAACCGTAAAGCTTTTTTCGGTCGATGAAGCGTATCGCCGTAGCGGTCTTATAAACGAGATTTGTGCGCGGTACGCGTATAGTTTTCGGTTACGACGCGGAGAAAATCATGAAATCCATAAGAGAGTTATATAAAATCGGTTACGGTCCGAGCAGTTCACACACGATAGGTCCCACCCGCGCGGCGCAGGTTTTTTTAAGTGAAAACGGCGGCGCTGAGCGTTATCGGGTCGTTTTGCTCGGCTCGCTCGCGTATACGGGCAAGGGTCACGGCACGGACGAAGCCGTAAAGAAGGCGTTTTCGGGGCGGAAAGTCGAAGTCGTGTTCGATAAAACGACGCAGCCCGCGCACCCTAACGCCATGATATTCACCGCGTTTTACGACGGAAAAACGCTTACGAAAGAGATACACTCGGTAGGCGGCGGAGATATCCGCGTAGTCGGCGAAGAAAACGGCTCTCCCGATATTTACGCCGAAAAAAACTTCGACGAAGTAAAAAAAATCTGCATTAAAAACGATATAACGTTGTGGCAGTACGCTCTCGAAAGAGAAGGCAGGCAAATTTACGGTTTTCTCGCCGACGTATGGAACACCATGAAGGCGTGCATAGAAGAAGGCTTGCAGGCAAGCGGCGTTCTTCCCGGCGGGCTCGGCGTTCAGAGAAGGGCGGCGGAGCTTTTGACCAAGGCGCGCCCGACTAACGGAAACGTCCGTGAGGACAGGCTCGTTTCGGCTTACGCGTTCGCGGCGAGCGAGCAGAACGCTTCGGGCGGAAAGGTCGTTACCGCGCCTACTTGCGGGGCTTGCGGAGTAGTGCCGTCCGTTCTGTACTATTTTAAGAACAAAAAACGCTGCTCGGACGAAGCCGTGTATAACGCGCTGCTTAGCGCGGGCGTCGTCGGCAACGTAATAAAAAGAAACGCGTCTATCTCGGGCGCCGAGTGCGGCTGTCAGGCGGAAGTCGGTTCTGCTTGCGCTATGGCGGCGGCGGGGCTTGCTTCTCTTAAAGGAATGTCGCTCCACGAAACGGAGTGCAGCGCCGAAATATCGCTCGAACACCATCTCGGGCTTACTTGCGACCCCGTAGGCGGGCTCGTGCAGATACCGTGCATAGAGCGCAACGCCTTTGCCGCGATGAGCGCGATAAACGCAGTCAATCTCTCTTCCGTGCTTGCCGAGAGCAGAAAAGTCGATCTCGATACGATAATCGCGACCATGTTTGAAACGGGTTGCGACCTTGCCCGCGGCTATAAGGAAACGTCTATCGGCGGGTTGGCGAAGCATTTTGACGGAAACAAAGTAATTTGTTAAAGTTCGGAAAAGTCGACCGGAATTGCTACTCAATATAGCGGATATCAAACGTCTACGGGCGATTTTGCCTTACGGCACGCCCTGCAAGCCTTCGGGCGGTTTTTAAATAATAACTTCGTCGTCAATATACTTCGTCGTTTTTGCGGAATAATACGGTTCGTCGTTTTGCGGCGGGCTTTTTTCTTTTTTCGCGTTATGCAACGTGCGGACAAGTGTTGTAGTTTTGCGGATAAATTTTAAAAAACGACTGAAAAACGATTTACAATATCGAAAAGATGCTATATAATATTTTTGATTTATTATTTTTATATATAAAGAGAGTTTATTTTAAGCGTTGAAGGGGCGGAAAAAGTCCGTTTCCTTCGGCGAAAATACTTCTTCTCGTATCGTATTCCGATAAAGGACGGTGTGAATATGGATTCACGGCAGACTATCGAAAAACTTAAATCGAAGATAGTGCGAAGAGCGCTTATGAAGTCGCTTTTCGTTGCGTTTACAGCGGGTTGCGTCGCAAACCTTATCATTGCCGCGATCGCTTACTATAACGGCGGCGGATATTTCTGGATAGGGTTTATCGCGCTTGCCGTCGTGACGGCGGCGCTCACGCCCGTCGTTTACAAGTTCAGGTTTAGGCCAAACGCCGTGACGATAGCGCGCGAGATAGACTCGCTCGGGCTTGAAGAGCGTATGATAACCATGCGCGAACTCGAAGGCGACGATTCGACGATCGCTATTTTTCAACGCGAAGATACTTTCAAGGCGCTTAACGCGGTCGACGAGAAGTTGATACTTATGAGTGTTCCGATATGGCTCGTGATAGTCGTTTCGATAACGCTTGCGTTGAGCCTTGCGACGAGTACCGTTTCCGTGCTTGCCGCAAACGGCGTTATCAAGCGCGGCGGCGACGTTATCGAAGATATAATCGGCCCCGACCCCGTGTACTTCGAGCTAAATTACGAAACGGACGGTAACGGAATTATCGAAGGCGATATATTCCAGCTCGTCAAGCAGGGCGACGACGCCGAGAGCGTGTTTGCCGTAGCCGACGACGACTGGATATTCGCAGGTTGGTCGGAAGCGGGAGAACCGTGGTCGCCTTCATCCGTACGCGGCGTCGACGTCGATCCGTTCAGGCAGGATAAAAACGTGAACGGCGATACGACTTACGTAGCGCACTTCATAAGAGCGGACAACGGCGCCGACGAAGACCCCGATCATCTCGGCTTTATGGAAGCCAACGACGCGACGGACAAACCGCCCGAAGAAGGCGAAGGTCAGAGTCAGCGCCCGAGCGGCGATCAGGAACCCGAGCCCGGCGGCATCGGCGGCGCGTACTTCCCGCACAATCAGGTTTACGACGGCGAAACGTATTACGGCGGCGAAACGTTCGTTGACGCCTATCAGGACGCGGTCGAAGCTCTTGACGGCGACAACGATATTCCCGACGAAAGAAAAAGGCTCGTCGTGGACTATTACGACATAATCGAAAAATAACCGTTTTTACGAGAGTTAAACTCTCCGTACCCACCGCAAATCAAGGCAGGAACAAAATAAATGACTACTTTCCGATTGCTTGCTCCCTTGGGGTTACTTGCTCTGTTGAGCGTTGCGGCGTTGATAATTATTTACATTATCAAGCCCAACTATCAACAGAAAGTCATTTCGACGACCTACGTCTGGAAGCTAAGCTTAAAATACAGAAAAAAACGTATCCCGACGAGCAAGTTGAGAAATATCATTCTCATCATTTGTCAGATACTTATTTTGACGATCTCGTCTATAATCATAACGTGGCCGTCGCTCGTCACGCGTGAATTATCCGAATACGACGCCGAAGCCGTGGTTATTCTCGACGCTTCGGCGAGTATGCGCACGGTGAATTCCGACGACGTTACCCGTTTCGAGCGCGCGATAGACGAGATAAAGTCCGTCGCCGAGCTCGTCGAACAGAAAAACGGCGCCATTTCCGTTATCTTTGCCGACGACGATCCCGAATACCTTTTCGAGCGTTATTCTTACGAAGATATGGACAAGGTCTATTCGGGGCTTGACGCTTTAAAAGACGACGGCGGAGATCTCGCGTGCACATACGGCGGCGCAGATATAGACAAGGCGCTCGAAATGACCGAGCGCGTTCTGACGCTCAACCCCGACGCCGAAGTTTACGTTTTCACCGATAAGTCGTATACTTTCGTACCCGAAGGCGTAAAGCTTATGAGCGTAAACGAAAATACCGAGTTCAACGTTTCGATACTCAACGCCTACGCGGAAGAAGCCGACAATCAGTACGGCTTTTACGTCGACGTGGCGTGCTACGGCGCTCTCGAAATGGCAGGGCAGATAGACGTTTTCATACAGATACAAAACCCCAACGCCAACGAATACCAACCCTACACCGCCCCCGTAACTTTTTCCGCAAAAGTCAACTTCGACAGCAGCGAAACTATTTCGGTCATCTTCAAAAACGATCCCGAAACGTCAAGAGCGGGCAACAGGATATACGTGCCCATAAGCGCCGCGGATAAAATTTACAACTTTGAAACGGCTAACGTCTATCTCACCGCCGACGACTCGTTTGCGTACGATAACAACTTCGTAATATACGGCGGCGTGAAAGAACAGATAAAGATACAGTATTACAGCGGTTTGCTCGAAAACGATATTCCGAGCGGACCTAACCCGTTCATGCAGGCGGCGCTCATGAAGATACGTTCGTATTTTTCGTCGTCCTTCGATATCCGTCTTGACGAGATAAAGGAAGGCGAAAACGATTACGCGGTAAGCGGCTACGATTTTTACGTGTTCGAGCACGTTATGCCGTCGATAATGCCGTCGGACGGCGTCGTCATACTATTCGACCCCGCGACTCAGGTTCCGACTGACGCGGGATTCAGAATTTCGAGCGTGGCTCAATCGGGAAAAGTCGAGAAAAATCTCGTTTCGCAGGTCGACGCCAAAGAAGACCCCGTTTTAAAATATATCGACGTAGAAGATATTTTCGTGACGAGATATACGCGCGTGGTCGGGGCCGCCGATTACGATATTCTCGCCACCGTCGAAGGTAACCCCGCGATAATGGTCAAAAAAGACGAGAGCGAACAGGTCGCCGTGGTGACGTTTTCCGTTCACTACTCTAATATCGGGCTTTTAAGGGGCAGCCTCGTAAACCTTATGGTAAACCTTTTCGAGTATTATATCCCCGCCACCGTCGACGGGTATTCGTTTGAAGTGGGCGAAAGCGTTACCGTAAACGCCCGCTCCGACAGACTCGATATAAAGGGGTATAACACTTCTATCCCGACGATAAGAGAGTTTCCGTCGAAGGTCGTTCTCGACACCCCGGGTACCTACGAACTTACGCAGACGACTTACTTCGATAAACCCGTCACCGAAAGGGTGTTCGTTAAAGTTCCGTCGTCCGAGTGTATGATTTGGCAGACGGAAGACGGGCTCGCTTCCCCGTACAGGCTGGTCTACAAAGAAGATATTATCGACGACTTGTTGCTGTACTTTGCAATCGCCGTTGTGGCGCTTCTCTTCCTGGAGTGGTTCCTTCAGATGAGAGAAAATTCGTAAGGAGGAGAAAATATGTACCGTTCATTTATACAATTCGGGCATCCGTGGCTCCTTCTTCTGCTTATCCCCGCGGCGGCGCTCACGCTCATACCCTATTTCAGACTTAACAAAAAATACAGAAAAAACCGTAACAGAATAACTTCGATGGTGCTTCACGGGATAGTTATGACGCTTGCCGTGCTCGTTCTGTCGGGTATGCAGATAGTTTCGCGCGTGCCCAACGAGAAGAACGAGATAGTCATCGTAGTTGATATGTCCGAAACGGAAAACACCGCGGCAAAGCGCCGTGACGACTTCGTTGAAACGCTCATCGAACAAGCCCGTTACGACGGGTTCAAGATAGGCGTGGTGACTTTCGGTTACGATCAGGTGCTTGCGGTGCCGCTCACTTACGACGTTTCAAAAGTTTTCGAGCAGTACAAATACGCCGATCTTCCCGACTCCACCGCCACGGATATAGCCGCCGCAGTAAATTACGCAAAAGATCTGTTCTCTCACCCCGAAACGGCTAAAATAGTCGTCGTGACGGACGGGAAGGAAACGGACGGCAACGCCGCTTCCGTGATAAGGACGGTTTCGGCTGTCGGG
>CACXHH010000028.1 GCA_902767455.1 uncultured Eubacteriales bacterium | reverse complement strand
CCCAAACGGTAGAACACTACGCAATCGGGATATTTTTCTTTAACGGATAAGTAATGTTGCATCATATCCGACAATTTTTTCTCTTGTGCCATTTTCTTTGCTCCGCGTTCAGTTTAAAGTGTCAAGCGATCTCACCGAAAAGCGATATCCCGTTGACGGAAGTAACTTTTACGTCGATAAATTCGCCTATCACGTTGCGTTCGGACGAAAAATACCCCATGCGGCCGTATTCGTCGCGCCCCATATAAAGCCCTTTCTTCTTGTCGAAATCTTCGCACAAAACGGTGACGACTTTTCCTGCGTAATCGACGGAAAAATCTCGCGTTTGTCCGTTGGTGAAGTCAACGAGCCGCATTATTCTGTCCTTTTTTACGTCTTCGGGAATTTGTTCTTCCATCTTGTCGGCGGGCGTGCCGCGCCTTCTCGAATAGACGAAAGTAAAAGCCGAAGAGAACCCGACTTTTTCGCATACTCTTAAAGTATCGAGAAAATCTTCTTCCGTTTCGGTCGGAAAACCTATCATAAGATCGGTCGAAATAGCGCAGTCGGGCATATATTTACGTATGAGAGCAACTTTTTCGAGATAATCTTCGGAAGTATAATGCCTGTTCATAAGCTTTAAGATCCTGTCGCTTCCCGATTGAAGCGGAAGATGTATCTGGTGACAGCAATGCTCGTTTTCGGCGACTGCTTTAACGAGTTCTTCGGTAAGGTCTTTGGGGTGATTAGTCATAAAGCGAAGCCTGTAATCGCCCGTGATTTCGGATAATTTACGGATAAGCGTCGCAAAATCCGTTCCGTCGCCAAGATCTTTGCCGTAAGAGTTTACGTTCTGCCCTAAAAGCGTGATTTCTTTATACCCGCTCTTGACGAGAACGTTGACTTCGGCAAAAATATTGATAAGAGCGCGGCTGCGTTCCCTGCCGCGAACGTAAGGAACTATGCAATAGGTGCAAAAGTTGTTGCAACCCTGCATAATATTTACCCAAGCGTTGGGATAACTCGTCCTGAAAGGCTTTACGCCTTCGATTATTTTCCCTGCGGAATCCTTTATTTCGACGACCTTTTTCCCCGTCGACAGCTTTCTGTCGAGAAGGATACCGAAAGCTTCGAGATTGTGCGTTCCGAAAACTATATCGACGAACGGGAATTTTTCTCTCAATATCTCGGCTTCGCCCTGCTGCTGAGTCATGCAGCCGCCGACGGCAATAATAAGCGAGGGTTTACGCTTTTTCAACTGTTTAAGAGCGCCGATATTGCCGAACGCGTGATCTTCCGCGTTTTCCCTTATGCAACACGTGTTAAAAACTATAACGTCGCACAAAGCTTCGTCCTGCGTTTCGGCGTAGCCGCGAAGCGCAAGCATACCCGCGATCTTCTCGGAGTCGTGAATATTCATCTGACATCCGTACGTAATGATTTTATAAAACTTAGACATAGCTTATACATTATATAATAACTTTTTAAAATAATCAAGTAACGAAGCATAAAAAATCTCGTTTTAGCGACAATAACATTTGAAATGAAAAAGATTTTCAAAGCTTTATTTTCCCTGGTATTTGCTTTAACGGCGATTTTCGCAGCGGCGTTCGCGCTGTTTCTGATTATCCCGACAGATTCGGAATTAAATTTAAAATCACTTGATACAATCTGTGATTATACTACTTTTTACGACAGACATAATGACGTGATACAATGCGTATCAAGCTCTTTCGCCCCGCAAAAAGCCGAGGAGATACCCGACGTCGTAAAAAAAGCGTTTATAGCTTCCGAAGACAAGAACTTTTACAATCACAACGGGTTGGACTATTTAAGAATGGTCAAGGCTTTTTTCGTAAACATAAAAGACGGAAAGTTTTCGCAAGGCGCTTCTACGATAAGCCAGCAACTCGTTAAAAACACTCAATTATCGAACGAAAAAACCATTTTAAGAAAGTTAAAAGAAATAAAGCTCACGCAAAAACTTGAAAGTCTTTATACAAAAGACGAGATATTATTCGCCTATCTTAACGGAATATATTTCGGTGACAACAATTACGGTATAGAGAGTGCGGCAAGATATTACTTCAATAAATCGACAAAAGAGCTTACTCTCGCCGAATCCGCCATGCTCGCCGCGACCATTCGTTCGCCTTCCAAGTGCAATCCCCACAAGAACGTAGACATACTTAAAACAAAACAAAGAGCGATTATCGATAAAATGTCAAAACTCGGCATGATAGACGATATTCAAGCCGAAAACGCAAAAAACGAAGAAGTCAGAGTT
>CACXHH010000027.1 GCA_902767455.1 uncultured Eubacteriales bacterium | reverse complement strand
GTCGTAAGAAACGAGATCGAGCGCGTCGTAGCTTCCGAAGAAGTTAGCGGCTTTGTCTTCGTCTTCCGCAGACATAATATAGAAGTAAACGGAATCCTGCGTAAGATCGGAGATCTGATACTCGAACGTAAATCTGTACATGCGGCTTGCGTCGCCGAACACGTTGTACCATTCCCACGGATGAGCGTGCATTCTCATTGAGAGATAGCAGGTATCGGCGCCGGAAGACGACGTTATATAAAGAGCTTTGTCGCCGTTTTCTTCCTTGATAGCGGCTACGCCTTCAAATCCCGAAGAGAGCGGGGTGTTGGCGCGGTTCACGTCGCCGTTAAGATATCCTTTTATCGTCGTATTGTCGTAGTCGGAGAACATAAGAACGTCGGAAGCCGTCACGGTGATAACCTGCGAAGAGCCGTTATCGAAAGTAACTTCGAACTGCGTTTCGCCCCAGAGCATATCGAGCAGTTCTTTCGAGAGAGTGATATAGCCCTGTTCGCCCGCGGTGAGAGTCGCGTATTCTTTGTAATCTTTTTCGGTATTATTGTGAGCGAAGCTCCAACCGCCCGTGTAACCGCCGTCGTAAACCTTTTCAAGCTGTTTCAGCGAAACGATGGCGATATCTTCGTCGAAAGCGCCGTGTAAAATTACCGCTTCGCCCGCTTCGTAGCTGTAAGTTGCCGAAGTTTCGGTAAGGTTAGCCACTCTGTCGATAACGGCGAAGGAATACTGCTCGTCGCCGAACACGGTGGTAGCGGTGACAGTCGCCGTCGTACCCGCAGTAAGAGTCGCCATATCGGCGGCGGCGATAACGAGTTTGCCGTCGCTTTCGGTAGCAGAAACGAGAGTGCCGTTGAGTTTAACGGTATAAGCTATACCCTTGGCGTTGAAGGGGATAGCGTAGTCGCCCGTTCCGAGCTTGTATTCGACGGAAGCGCCGAACTCTACGTTGTAGTATTCGCCGAAGCCTATATCGTCGATAAGCATATACGTTCCGGAAACTTCGCCAACGGAAGAGCTCGGGCAGTTGATGCCGAAGTGAGCGAGTTCGCTTTCATTTACGACTTCTTGGAAGTGACCTTTGCCCGAAAGCTTGGTGATATGCCATGCTCCCGCGGTATCCTGCCAACGGAACTGATAGTTGGGGTTTTTATCTCCCGCTACTATCTCGTAGTCGAAGAATATTATAAGCTTTCCGCCCTTGGTCGGGAACCAGTCGAGCCAGTTATAGGAAGCGTTGTTGCGGTTGTCTACGGTGAAGCAGAAGTTATCCAAGCCGCCGTTCAAAGCCGCCGTCGAGTGACCGAGCGTAGCTTTTTCGGGGCTGTATTTCAACGCGTGTCCGCCTTCAATTTCGACTACGTCTATCATGCCCCTGTCCTGACAGATAACGCTGTTGCCGCCGATATTGATAAATACGTTCGTTTCGTCGTAATCTGAGAAATAGAATACGTTGCCGATAAGCGTAAACGCGACCTTGGCGCCGTTGTCGAACGTTACGGTCATAGCGCTTTCTCGGTACAGTTTATTGACGAGCGCGGAAGAAAGGATAAGTCCGTCTTCGGCTACCGTGACGTAAGAACTTGCCATAGCCTGAGCGTTGGCGTGAGAAGCGTCCCAGACGGGGTCGGCGCCCTGACGGGTAACGGATACGACCTTCAAAGAAGTATCGAAAGTTCCTTCGAGCTTGACGTCGCCCATGCCGTAATAGACGTTATACGTTTCTTTTTCGAGTTTCGCGACGCGGTTATCGGCGACGGCGAAAGTCTTTTTGAGAGTTATCTTGCCTACGTTTACGGCAAGAGTGTGATTACCCGTGGAAAGGGCGTTGAGCGCGGCGGCGGAAAGAGTATAGGTATTGCCGTCTTTTGCGTATTCGATAGCTTCGCCGTCGATAGTGACCGCGGCGACCGTTTCGGTCGTAGTAAAGCCGAAAGCTTGGCTTTGCGCTATCTGATAATCGCCGATACCGTCAAGGAAGGCGGCAACGGCAGCCGTCGAATACATGCGTATATCGTCGAGCATCACGAATCTTCCTTCCGCGGCTTCGAAAGCGGGAAGCTTGAGCTTCATCATACGAAGCGACGCGTTGAAAGTGAACCAGCCGCTGTCGAAGGTGTGGACGTTTCCGTCGGCAATAAGGTTGAAGCGTACTTTATGGTAGTGGTCGTAAGAAACGAGATCGAGCGCGTCGTAGCTTCCGAAGAAGTTAGCGGCTTTGTCTTCGTCTTCCGCAGACATAATATAG
>CACXHH010000026.1 GCA_902767455.1 uncultured Eubacteriales bacterium | reverse complement strand
TGCGTCAGATAATTAAGGAACAGAACGGAGAAAACGGTCAACAAGAAAAACAGGACTATCGCGTATTCTCTTTTCAGCCCGTAAACGCACGCGGCGTATACCGAAACCGCAAGCGCCGCTACCGCAAACAAAACGAGCATAAAAAATCTGTTGCCCGCCGAGATATAATTCTGCTCGCAAAAAGTTACCGACGATAACGCCAGCACGAACAAAAACGTCAGTATAACGGGGTGTTTTTTCAGATATTCAAACGGATCTTTTCTGCCGTCGACAAAAAGAGCGGTAAATTTTTCTTTCATAATATAATAATTACGGTGCAAAAACGACGGCCTAGTCGTTACGCGCAAACGATTATTTATAATAAAAGCGGCAAAAGCCTGATATTATCAGGCTTTTTTCGTTTCGTGATAAGATTTTTCGGTATTTACGTCCCATATACCCGACTTTTCGCCTTCGCCGTTTACGGCTCTCGCGGCGAGCATAGCCGTCAGCATAGAGTGGTCCATATTGTTGTATCTGTGTTGACCGTTTCTGCCGACGCAGTACAGATTTTCAATGCCGTCAAGGTAATTTTTAACCTTGTCAAACTCCGCGTAAGTATCAAAATACGCGGGATAGGCTTTTTTGACTTTTTCGCGATGGCGGTCGTAGATAACGCTGTCCTCGGCAAGAACGCCTATGCGTTTTAATTCGGAAACGGCAAGATCGAAGGCTTCTTCGTCCGACATATTCCAGAAATCGTCGCCTTCGGCGCAGAAATATTCAAGCCCCATCCAAACGTATTTGTCCGGCTCGTCCACCATGTACGGCGACCAGTTGTTGAAAATCTGTATTCTTCCGAGTTTTACGCCCGTATCCTGAACATATATCCAGCAGTCGGGAACGATATTATTGAGCGTTTTTATCTTGGTTTGATTAGTGATTTTCAGCTTATCGACTTTAAGACCTATCGTCACGAAATCTCTGTAAGGAAGACCTTTTGCAACGCGTTTTACTTCATCGTCGACGCCGTTCATACCCGACACGAGATCCTTTATCGGCATGGAAGAGATGAATTCGTCGGCGTAAAAGACCCGTTCTTTTCCTTCAAAAGTCGCGGTAACGGAAACTATTTTGCCGTTTTCGACGTTGACGGAAGTTACTTTGTGTTTTTTAAGTATCTTCCCGCCGCCGTTTTCTATCTTTTCGCCAACGAGCTCCCAAAGCTGACCGGGGCCGTATTTAGGGTACAGAAACTCTTCTATCAAAGATGTTTCCACTTGGCGGTTTTTCTTTTTGAAGATCTTGCCGAATATGTCTTTGAGCATAGCCCGTATCGACAGACCTTTTACGCGTTGAGCGCCCCAGTCCGCGGATATTTCGGAAGGTTGCCTGCCCCAGAGTTTTGCCGTATAGCCCTTGAAAAACATAGAATACAAAACCTTGCCGAAGCGGTTTATATAAAAGTTTTCAAGATTCGTTTCCTTCTTTTTGAACACGCACGCCCAAAGATACGAAAAACCCGCTCTGACCGTCGTGAAAAAGCCCATGTTTTTAATGGTCGACCATTTTAAGCTTACCGGATAATCGAAAAAATGTTTCTTATAATAAATGCGCGAAATACGGTGACGGCGAAGCATTACCACGTCGTCTTTCTCGGGATCGGGTCCGCCTTCTTCGATGCGGGCTTCTCGCGATAGTACCTTGTCGTCGTACGAAGGAGCGCCCTGAAGGGGCATAAGTTCAGTCCACTTATCCATTATCTCTTCGTCTTTCGAAAAAAACCTGTGCCCGCCGATATCCATACGGTTTCCGTTATACTTTACCGTTTGCGAAATACCGCCGAGAACTTGGCTCTCTTCTAAAATAACGACTTCGTTTTCGGTGTTTTTTATAAGCTCGAGCCCCGCGGTAAGCCCTGCGGGGCCGGCTCCGATTATAAGAATCTTTTTCATATCCAAATAATTGTAAAAAATTGCAAAATCGCTTTAATTACACTAATTTTTAAAAATTTTTATGAAAGGCGTAATCTTAACGGTACGTCAGCAAACGTATTCCGATTTCTTCGCGGGAGCGCTTTCGAGCTCGGCGCGTTTTTCTTCGTAACCGACTCTGCCGAACATAGCGTAAGTAGCGTTCTTGCCGCCTTCTACGCCGGGCTGGTTATACGTATCGATACCGAACATTTCGCCCGCGTAAGCCGTGGCGAGTTCGAGCATGAACATAAGCTGACCGAGAGTAAATTCGTTTACTTTTGGAAGAGTTATCATATTGTTGAGCCTGCGTTTTTGATTAAGCGCGTAAGCTGTGGCGTTCATTTCGGTAGTGATGAGTTCGTTCATCGTGTGCTCGCAAAGGAAGTTTACGTTGGGGAATTCTTCACAGCCTTGCGGTATCGTGACGGTCGATCTGTAATTATTTACGGCTATAAAGGTAACGACCTTATCGAACGGACCTTCGGTGTAGAGCTGAACCTGACTGTGCTGGTCGGTAACGCCGAGAGATTTAACGGGAGTCTGACCGACGTTGACTTTCTCGCCGCTTTTCTTAACGTCTTTACCAAGGCTCTCCGCCCACAGCTGGCAATACCAGTCGGCTATAAATCTCAGAGAATCGGCGTAAGGCATCATTACGGAAATATTTTTGCCCTTATTGTAAGCAAGGTATTGAAGGATAGCGAACGCCATAGCGGGGTTGGTCTTGTAGTCCGCCGAAGAGCAGAGCTTATCCATATATTCCGCGCCGGAAAGCATCGCTTTTACGTCTATACCGAGAACTGCCGCGGGGAAAAGCCCTACAGGGCAAAGTTCGGAAAATCTTCCGCCAACGCCGTCGGGAATATAGAAGGTTTTAAGACCTTCTTTTTGA
>CACXHH010000025.1 GCA_902767455.1 uncultured Eubacteriales bacterium | reverse complement strand
CGCTCTCTTTTGCCAGCACGCCGCTGATGAGCGAAGTGCCTATGCGCCAGTCGCCGAGCCCGAGCGGTATCATTATCACCGACAGCCCCGTCGCTATCACGGCAAGGATACTTCCTTCTCCGTCGATAACGGGATTTAAAGCAAAGTCGAAGTTTCCGAGAAGCCATATAACGATAGTCGCGATAAGAATAACGGTAAAGGCGCGGGTGATGAAATCTTTCGCCTTTTCCCATAACAGCCTTGAAACGTTCTTAAAGCCGGGCAGACGGTAGTCGGGAAGTTCCATAACGAAGGGCACGGCTTCGCCCTTAAAGAGCGTGTGCTTGGAAATAAGCGCGAACAGTATGCCTACGATTATGCCGAGAACGTACAGCCCTATCATAATAAGCACCTTGTACTTGGGGAAGAACGCGTCTACAAAAAAGGCGTACACGGGCAGTTTAGCCGTACAGCTCATAAATGGCGTCAAAAGAATAGTCATCTTTCTGTCGCGTTCGCTCGGAAGAGTACGCGTAGACATGACCGCGGGCACGGTACAGCCGAAGCCTATCAGCATAGGCACGATACTGCGCCCCGAAAGCCCTATTTTTCTCAACATTCCGTCCATAAAGAAGGCAACGCGCGCCACGTAGCCGCTGTCTTCGAGAAGCGACAGGAAGAAAAACAGAGTGACTATTATCGGCAGAAAGCTCAGAACGCTTCCTACCCCCGCGAATATGCCTTCGACGACGAGCCCGTGTAAAAATACGTTCACGCCGGCTTTGGTCAAGGCTTCGTCGACGACTCCCGTCAGAGCGTCTACGCCGAGCTCGAAAAGCGCCTGTAAATTTCCGCCGATAAGGTAGAAAGTAAGGTAAAATACCGCCGCCATGATAAGGATAAACACGGGTATAGCCGTAAATCTGCCCGTCAAAATGCGGTCGATCTTTTCGCTTCTCACGCGTTCTTTGCTGACGCGCGGCTTCACTACGGCTTCGCGGCAGAGATTTTCGATAAACGCAAATCTCGAATCGGCTATCGCGGCGCTCGCGTCAAGCCCGCGTTCGCTCTCCATCTGCAATACGATATGTTCTATCATCTCGCGTTCGTTGACGTCGAGATTGAGTTGCGAAATAATAAGTTCGTCGCCTTCGACGACCTTGCTCACGGCAAACCTTAAAGGAAGCCCCGCGCTTTCGGCGTGGTCGGCTATAAGGTGGCGTATGCCGTGCAGACAGCGGTGTACCGCGCCGCCGTTGTCGCTCTCCAAACATAAATCTCTGTGGAGCGGCTTTGTAGAATACGCCGCGACGCTCACGGCGTGGCTTATAAGCTCGTCGACGCCCTGATTTTTCGCCGCCGAAATGGGAACTACGGGCACGCCGAGAAGTTCTTCCATGCGGTTGATGTCTACCGAGCCGCCGTTTGCGGATACTTCGTCCATCATATTGAGCGCCACGACCATAGGAACGTCCATCTCGATAAGTTGGAGCGTAAGATACAAGTTTCGTTCTATATTCGACGCGTCAACGATATTGATTATCGCCGACGGTTTTTCTTTAAGCACGAAGTCGCGCGAGATAAGCTCTTCGCTGCTGTACGGCGACATGGAATATATCCCGGGAAGGTCCGTAACGACGGTATCGGGATAACCCTTGATGGCGCCGTCCTTTCTGTCGACAGTGACGCCGGGGAAGTTACCTACGTGCCTGTTAGCGCCGGTAAGCGTGTTGTAAAGCGTCGTCTTGCCGCTGTTCTGATTGCCGACGAGCGCGAAAGTAAGCTTTTTACCGTCGCTCGAAACCCTTTTGACGTCGGGCTTCTTTTCGCCTAAACGCGGGTGTTCTTTTTTCTGTAAAAAGGGGTTTTTATCGCCCGATAGCGCGACTTTTTCGGTTTTTTTATCGGGATTTTCGTCCCGCTCTTCGCTCGCCGCGGCGGGAAGTTTCACAACGCTTATCTTCTCTGCGTCGGCAAGGCGCACGGTAAGCTTGTAATTTCTCAAAAGAAGCTCGACGGGATCGCCGAGCGGGGCGTATTTGACGACGGTTATTTCGACTCCCGGGACGATGCCCATATCGAGAAAGTGTTGCCGCAGAGCGCCTTCGCCCGCAAGCGCCGTGACCTTGACTTTTTCGCCTACGTCTATATCTTTGAGCGAAAGCGTATTACCGCCCGTTTTTACGGATATATCTTCAAGACCGTTCATCTCGTTCACCTTTTGCATGCTCCGCCCCACGAAAACACATGCGGGGGCGGGCTGAAAATAATTTGTTTTATCGCGCGGCGAAACGAAAAATTCGTGACTGCCGCCTAAAAACAAAAGGGCGTCGCGAGCAAAAAACTGCCCGCGATCGTCCCCGTTTTAAAATTCAGATCAGAATTTTCTGTTTGCGAAAGCTTTGAGCCCGAGATAAACGGCTTCGTCGCCGAGTTCTTCTTCGATGCGGAGAAGCTGGTTGTATTTAGCCATACGGTCGGTTCTGGAAGCGGAACCCGTCTTGATCTGACCGGCGTTGACGGCAACGGCAAGGTCGGCGATGGTAACGTCTTCGGTTTCGCCCGAACGGTGAGATACCATGCAAGTATAGCCGTTGGTCTGGGCAAGGCGGATGGCGTCGAGCGTTTCGGTGAGCGTACCGATCTGGTTGACTTTGATAAGAACGGAGTTAGCCGTATCGTTTACGATACCTTTCTTAACGAATTCGGGGTTGGTAACGAACAGATCGTCGCCGACGAGCTGAACTTTCTTGCCGAGCCTTCTCGTAAGTTCCGCCCAGCCTTCCCAGTCGGATTCGGCAAGACCGTCTTCGATGGTGATGATGGAAGGATAATCTTTGACGAGTTTTTCAAGGAAGCAGATCATTTCTTCGGTCGTCTTCTTGCCTTCGCCCGATTTTACGAGATTGTAAACGCCGTTGCCTTCGTAGAATTCGGAAGAAGCGACGTCCATACCGAGGAAGATCTGTTCGCCGAGAACGTAACCGGCGTTCTTAACGGCTTCCGCGATGAGAGCGAGAGGTTCTTCGTTGCCTTCTCTGCAGGAAGGAGCGAAACCGCCTTCGTCGCCTACGCCCGTTTCATAACCTTTTTCTTTAACGACTTTCTTCAAAGCGTGGAAGCATTCAACGCCTGCGCGGAGAGCTTCTCTGTAAGTCTTAAAGCCGGCGGGGATGATGAAGAATTCCTGGAAGTCAACGGTCGACTGCGCGTGAGCGCCGCCGTTGATAACGTTCATGCAGGGGGTAGGAATAACTTTAGCGTTGGTGCCGCCGATATAGCGGTATAAGGGCATATTCAAGGAAGCGGCTGCGGCGTGAGCGGTCGCGAGCGAAACGCCTAAAATAGCGTTAGCGCCGAGATTCTTCTTGAAGGGAGTGCCGTCGAGTTTCAACATAGTGTTGTCAACGAGCACCTGGTTGGTGGCGTCAAGACCGATAACTGCGGGAGCGAGAACGTTATTTACGTTTTCGACAGCCTTTAACGTGCCTTTGCCGAGATATCTCTTTTTATCGCCGTCGCGAAGTTCCAAAGCTTCGCTTTCGCCCGTGGAAGCGCCCGAAGGAACGATAGCTCTTCCCATAACGCCGTTATCGAGAACGACTTCAACTTCAACCGTAGGATTGCCGCGGCTGTCAAGAACTTCTCTGCCGTGAACTTTTGCAATTTTTGCCATGTTTATATAACTCCTTAAAAATTTTATCCATAGAAAGCATTTAACGTTTAACCGCCGCAAAAGCGGCTTAACCCTTTTGCCGCAATAATTATATAGCAAAACTTACCTTTTTGCAAGCGATTTGCACTTACCTTTATGATTTTGAAAAAATGAATCAAAGATTTACAATTCAAGTGCAACAAAAGCGCAATAAAACGAGAGTCGGATTAAAATATACTCTGAAAACTTAAAAAGCGTCCGGGTGCCCGAACGCCTTTTTGATTTTTATTGTGAAAGCAGCTTTATCGATCACGAGAGCAACTTTTCGGCGAAAGCCGTAAGCGCGTCGCTTTCGGTGAGTTCCAAAAGCCCGTGATCGCAAAGGTTTGCAATATCCTTTGAAAAAGGTATCTGCGCAAAGTTTTCTATCCCGCGCGATCTCGCAACCTGCTCCATATTCCCTTTACCGAAAATATAGTGCTTTTCGCCGCACTTGTCGCACACGAAATACGCCATGTTTTCCACCGCGCCGACGACGGGAACGTTCATAAGTTCAGCCATTTTGACCGCCTTTTCAACGATTACCGACACGAGCTCCTGCGGGGAAGCAACTACGATTATCCCGTCCACGGGGATAGACTGAAAGACCGTGAGCGGCACGTCGCCCGTTCCCGGAGGACAGTCAATGAACATTACGTCGACGTCGCCCCACACCACGTCCGTCCAGAACTGTTTGACCGCGCCCGCAACTACGGGCCCGCGCCACACTACCGGATCGGTGTCGTTTTCTAAAAGTAAGTTTATCGACATTACTTCTATGCCCTTTTTGGTTATGACGGGAAAGATGCCGACGTCGTTGGCTTCGGCTTTCACGCCGTCAAGCCCGAATACTTTCGGCACCGTCGGGCCTAAAATATCGGCGTCGAGAACGGCGGCTTTAAGCCCAAGTCTTTGCGCTTCCACGGCGAGCGTGGAAGTAACTAAACTTTTACCCACCCCGCCTTTTCCGCCGATAACGGCGTAAACTTTTTTAACTTTGCTGAGCTCGTTGAGTTTTTCCTTGGGCGGTTGCTTGCAGGAGGACGAGCATGAAGAACAATCGTGATTGCAATCTGCCATATTTTACACCTGTGTATTTTTCGTTTTTTTCAAAAAATCGGGCTATAACGCGATAAACACGTAAAAATCAGCCGTCTTTGAGCGAAGAGCCGTTCTTTAAATATTCAAACGGTTCGTCTGACTCGATATAGCTTATAAGCGGCTCGGTTTCGGTGAAAAACTTGTAAAGTTCTCTGCAGGATTCGTTTATGAAGTTTTCCCTGTACCCGTCCTCGATGAGCTTATACAGCGCGTCGTAAAACCCGAAAGGCGAGAACACCGCTATCGGCGCGGTGTGCCTGTCGAGTTGTTTGTTGGTGAGCGCCGCGAAGAACTCGTCGTAAGTGCCCACGCCGCCGGGAGTTATGATAAACGCCTGCGCGAGAGATTCCATTATCTCCTTTCTTTTGTGCATGGTGTCGCACCAGATTATCTTGTCGCACTCGTAGAAAAGCGTTTCGGCGTGAGTCGTCTTGAAAAATTCGGGGATAACGCCCGTAACGAAGCCCCCGCCCTTTTTAAAGCCGCGGGCAAGAGCGCCCATAACGCCCTTCGCTCCGCCGCCGTACACGAGTTCGTGCCCGCGATTTGCGAGAGCTTTTCCGAGCTCGAACGTCACGCTTTTATACTTTTCGTCGATTTTATCGCTTGCGGAACCGTAAATACAAATTTTCATCTTTATCGCTCCGTTTTTATGATCGTACGGTTAAAATATACCCGTAAAATTTTTCAAATACGTTTACGCGCGCTTTGCCGCCGCTTTTTCCGCTTCGAAACGCTCTATATCTGCGGACATCAAAGCCGCGGCTTCGTCGCTTATCTCGACCGTAGTTTTGCCCGCGTAATCATCGGGGTAGATAGTCTTTAAGATATCGAGAACGACCTTCGTCCTTTTAAACGGAAAGTTCTTTTTGATATTCTGCGTTTCGTGTATCGCCGTGACGACGACGGGAACGTCAGCTTTCGTCGCTATCTTGAACGCGCCGTGACGGAAGGGAAGAAGTTCCACGCCGTTTTTGTTGCGCTTGCCTTCGGGGTAAATGCCTATCGAATATCCCTTTTTGAGATAGTCTGCCGCGCGCAGGACGGTTTTTAAAGCTTCGCGGTCGTTTTCGCGGTCTATCGCCATATATCCGACCTTATGTATCACCCCGCCCGCTATCGGAATTCTGAAGTTGGACGGTTTGGATATCATAAGTATCCTGCGTTTTTTATACTTGTCGGCAAGGATTATCGGATCGAAGTTGGAACGGTGGTTCATTACGAACAGACACGGCGTATCGGGAAGTTTATCTTCGCCGTTCACCGTAAGTTTTACGCCGAAAAGCCTGTCGAGCCAGCCGACGAACATATGGTAGATAAACGTGTAAAACCTGCTCGGCTTTTTTATGGGCTTTTTGATATTCACCACAGCCGACAGTATAAATCCGACGATAAGAAACAGAGCTATCACGCCGAGAAAACTTCCGACGAATATCAAAGCTATCCACAAAATATCGAGCGGTGTTTGGTATATACCGTTGAAATAAGTTATCAGCGTCGTAATAATACTCGCGCCGATAAGCGAAACAAGTTCTATCATTATCTCGTTTTGACCGTATACTTTTTGACGTTTCTTATCGTTTCGCCGTCTATCTGCAAAGCCGTAGGCGAGTCGTATTCGACGGTGATTTCGTTGCCGGTGAGTATCTCTATCATATCCGTCAACTTGACGTGTTCGCCCGTAAAGACCTTTGAGAAGTTCATAAGAACTTTGAGCCTTCCCTTATTGCGGAATACGACAGCCGTGACCTTTCCGTCGGGAGAAAGCCTGTTCTGGTCGGGAGCTATCTTCATTCCGCCGCCGTAATATCTTCCTTTCATTGAGGGAAGAATCCACACGTGGTCGTAAGTTTTTGAAACGCCGTCGACGGTTACGGTCGCCGTCTTGGGCTTATAGTCGATGAGAAGAAGCTTTATAGCTATGCTCGTGTAGTTGATTTTTGTTTTGCCTTTCGCCTTCTTGTCGTCGGCGACCTGACAGCACATTCCGTCAAGCCCGAAGCCTACGCCGTTGATGAACTTATATTCGGTATCGTTTACGAATACCGTGGGGAGATCTTTAAAATACGGATTGAAAAGGAGCAATTCGTCTTTTACGGCGTCTTTTACGTCGTTGATGAAGTCGTTACCGGTGCCGCCGGCGTAAACGAAAACGTTCTGCTTTACGTCAAGCCCGTAAACGTCGTTTATGAAGTGATTGATAGTTCCGTCGCCGCCGACGAGATACACTTCGTCGTCTTCCGCAAGGTTGGAAAGATAGGCTTTTACGTCCGTTTTCGTTACGTCGTCAACCTGACACTCGCCGATTTTTGCCACTAACGCGTCCGCCGACGCTTTGCCGTTGCCGTTGTTGGAAAGCGGATTATACAATACGTACTTTTTCATGTTTTTCTCCGTAATTATATTAGTCGTTTTTGCGCCCGAATTATCGGCGCAGTCGGGAGCGGAGCGCGTAAACGCTCTAAACTCTCAACCATAATATAATATACCCTAATGTGATACGTTGTCAAGTTTTTTGTACCGCATTGCAATAAACGTCCGCTTGCTCCGCAAAGAAAAATGAAGTAATGAACCGTAATTATTATATAACTTAATTATTATATAAATACTTCTTCGGCGATTATAGCCCGAAGGCTCGAGCCCGAAGGCTCGAGCCCGTTAAAAAAATTGCCCGACCACAATTCCTAATTCATTATTCTTAATTATTTAATTACAATCCCGTTGCTGTCCGCGTCGACCGTAATAAGCGTTCCCGCCTTCACGCTTCCTTCTATCATCTTTTTGGCGATAGCCGTTTCCACTTCCGACTCGATAAACCGTTTAAGCGGACGCGCGCCGAAGTTCTGGTCGTAACCGCGGCTGACGATATAGAATTTTGCTTTGTCGGTGATATTGAGTTCGATATGCTTTGCAAACAACCTTGCCTTGAAGTTTACGAGCATAAGGTCTACTATTTTGCCTATTTCCGTTTCGGTGAGCGGCTTGAAGTAGACGATCGCCGAAAGCCTGTTCAAAAATTCAGGTCTGAAACTCGTTTTCAAAGTAGCTTCGACTCTTTCTTTCGCCGCTTCGCTTATCTCGCCGTTTTCTATTCCGCTCAAAAGGAATTCCGAGCCGATATTCGACGTCATTATGATAATGGTGTTCCTGAAATCGACCGTGCGGCCTTGCGAATCGGTAAGTCTGCCGTCGTCGAGCACCTGCAAAAGAATATTGAAAACGTCCTTATGCGCCTTTTCGATTTCGTCGAACAACACGACGGAGTACGGTTTTCTTCTCACCGCTTCGGTAAGCTCGCCGCCTTCGTCGTAACCGACGTATCCCGGGGGCGCGCCGATAAGCCTTGACACGGAGAACTTTTCCATGTATTCGGACATATCTATCCTTATCATGTTGCGTTCGTCGTCGAAAAGCGTTCTCGCGACGGTCTTTGCAAGTTCGGTCTTACCTACGCCCGTAGGTCCTAAGAACATGAACGAGCCGATAGGCTTATTCGGATCGGCTATCCCCGCACGAGAACGGATTATCGCGTCGGAAACGAGTTTGACGGCTTCGTCCTGACCGATTATCCGTTCGTGGAGAACGTCGGCAAGGCGCAGAAGCTTTTCCCTTTCGCCTTCGAGAAGTCTTGAAACAGGTATCTTCGTCCACTTGGCGACGATCTTCGCGATCTCTTCTTCGTTCACGCGGTCGGTGATAAGGCTGTCTTCGCCGAGATTGAGCTTCTTTTCTTCGTCTTCAAGCTCGCGGGTAAGCCGCGGCAGTTCGCCGTATCTAAGCCTTGCGCCTTCGTTAAGGTCGTAAGTTCTTTCCGCCTTTTCTATACGGGCGTTGACGTCGGCTATCTGCTCGCGAAGCTTGGTCACCTTCTCGACGGACTGCTTTTCTTTGCCGAGCCGCGCGCTCATGGCGTCGAACTCGGCTTTGTCGTCGGCAAGCTCCTTTTCAATATCGCCGAGCCTGCTTTTCGATAAGCTGTCGGTTTCCTTTTCGAGCGCCTTTTTCTCTATTTCGAGCTGAATTATCTTACGGCGCAGACCGTCCATTTCGGCGGGCATGGAGTCGTTTTCCGTCTTGACGGAAGCGCACGCTTCGTCGATAAGGTCGATGGCTTTATCCGGCAGGAACCTGTCGGTGATATATCTGTCGGAAAGCGTTGCCGCGGCGATCAGCGCGCCGTCGCTTATCTTTACGCCGTGGTAAACTTCGTAGCGTTCCTTTATGCCCCTTAAAATGGAAACGGTATCTTCGACGGTAGGCTCTGTCACGGTAACGGGCTGGAAACGCCTTTCGAGCGCAGGGTCTTTTTCGATATATTTACGGTATTCGTCAAGCGTGGTGGCGCCGATACAATGCAGTTCGCCGCGCGCGAGCATAGGCTTTAACAGGTTGCCCGCGTCCATCGCGCCGTCGGTTTTTCCCGCGCCGACTATCGTATGAAGTTCGTCGATGAAAAGAATTATCTGCCCGTCACTCTTTTTGACTTCGGCAAGAACGGCTTTGAGCCTTTCTTCGAACTCGCCGCGGTACTTAGCGCCCGCTACGAGCGCGCCCATATCGAGCGAGAATATCTTTCTGTCCTTTAAGGAAGCGGGCACGTCGCCCTTTAAGATACGCTGGGCAAGCCCTTCGGCGATAGCCGTCTTACCTACGCCCGCTTCGCCGATAAGGCACGGGTTGTTTTTACGCTTACGCGACAATATCATTATCACGTTTCGTATCTCTTCGTCCCTGCCGATAACGGGGTCGAGCTTGTTGCGCCGAGCCATTTCGACGAGCTCCTGACCGTATTTGTTGAGAACGTCGTAAGTCGATTCGGGATTATCGCTCACCACTCTGCTCGAGCCGCGGACTTCCTTCAATCCCTTTAAAAATTCACTCTTTTTTACGCCGTAGTCGACAAGAAGCTTTTTGACGTCCGAGCCCGACTTATCTATAAGCCCCAAAAACAGATGCTCGACGGAAATATACTCGTCCTTCATATCCTGAGCCTGCTTGCGCGCGCTGTCGAAAACTTCCGCCAAAGTTCTGCTCATAGTTTCGTTACTGCCGCCGCTTTGGCGCGGAAGTCGCTCTATAAGCGCGTTAGCGGCGTTTTTAAGCCCCTGTGCGTCAACGCTGGATTTAGCTAAAATGTTATAGATAAACGCGTCATCGTCGTTTAAAACGGCGCAAAGAAGGTGCGCGTCGCCAACTTCAGGGTTGCCGTATTCTTTGGTTAAATTAACAGCCGAAGTCAACACTTCACGGCTTTTTTGCGTTAAATTGTTAATATCCATAATATACCTCCTTTAAAAAGCAGGGCTTGAAAAACTACGAGCCCGTCAGATGTTCATCTTATCTTTTACCTTCTGATACTTCTCGAATAAAACTACCTTCTCGCCGTCGCCGAAGCACTCGACGTAAAGATTGAATAAGTCATCGAGCGAACGGACGTAATCGGTTATCGCGGCGGAAACGCTTTTACCTTTAAGGTTTGAAAAATCGAGCTTTCGTATAAGCTTTCCGTCGCGGACGGAATATTCTCCGCCGTGTCCGAAGCGCTTCTCGACGTCTATAAAGTCGTTGAAGAAGTTTTCGGTTATCGAAATGAGTATCGGGTTGGTCGTTCTGAGCGCAATTTTCAGCTCGCCCGTTAAGGTGCTGCCGCCGAACAAGTCGACCGAGTACGTCACCCGCGGGCTGTATTTATAGTTTAAGGCGCTCAAAAAATCGAAAGCCGATTGCTGCCTTCGCTGAACGCGCATATCCGAAAATCCGTCGACGTAGCCCGAAACTTCGTCGAAAATATCCTGTAAGACCTTTCTTTCGGTGTCCACCCCGACGCGTGAAGCAAGTACGTCGTTGATAAACTGCGAACGCGAAACGCCCGCTTTGAACGCAAGTTCGTCTACCTTTTCGACCACGTCGTCGCTGAGCACCAGACTGTAAACGCTTTTCATTTGCATCGCCTCTTTTTTCTATTTACGCATACATTATACCACGCTTAAATAATTTGTCAAGTAAATTATATAACTTTTTTTTACAAATTCTATAATTATTTTCAAAAATTATTTTATAGCAAGAACCGTGCCCGCATTTTATTAAGCGACGAAAAAAGCCGCAATTTGAAAAATCAAACTGCGGCAAGAAATCTGCTTATTATTCCGTCAGCCGGCGACGCGTCTGAATGGCTTATACATAAAGCAGAAAAAGATCACCCATAAGCTTGCCACGCCCACGAGCCCGTAGATTATTCTCGACATAACCGACATCGAGCCGAAGATAGCGGCGACGAGATCGAAGGAAAATACCCCGACCAGCAACCAGTTGAGCGCGCCGATTATCACGAGAATAAAAGAGATAATAGTTGTGATTTTCATTTTTAATAACTCCTTTTTTAAGTATTCCGATACTATTATTCCCGTAAATCACGCGATCTATACGAGTAAAAGAAAAAAACGCGCCGCTCAGAGATCACGCGCGCGTTTCCGTATCGTAATATTCGTCCGTCAAAGTAAACGGGGTGAGCTTTTCTTCCGCCTGAAGCCGTCAAATAAAGCTTAAAGTTTATCGTCGTACGGTTCGGTCGAAAGGTATTTTCCGACGATAGCCGTAAGCTTTTCGTGATTTTCGCGGCTGTTCGCGCCGATAAGGACGGTCGTTTTATCGAAAGTAAGTTTCTTCCCGCCAAGCGCCGTCAACACGCCGCCCGCTTCGGTGAGAATAAGATACGCCGCGGCGTAATCCCAAGGGTAAATTCTCAATTCAAAATAAAGATCGCACCTTCCCGCGGCGATATAGCAAAGCTCTATCGCACAGCTCCCGAAACGGCGAACGTCGTTACTTTGATAGTAAACGTCGTTTATGATATCGAAGCAGACGGGCGCGAGAGATTTTCTGTAAACGCTCATTGCCGTACAGAAAAGCCCGTCCGAAAACTGCTTATCCGAAACGCGTATGCGCCGCCCGTTAAGGTACGCGCCTTCGCCCTTTACGGCGGTGAAAGTTTCGCCTTTGAACACGCAGTGAACTATCCCGAAAACTATCTCGTTTTCGTAAGAAAGCGCCACGCTTATCGCGCAATCGGGCTCCCCGCGCGAAAAATTAGTCGTGCCGTCGATAGGGTCGATTATAAAAACGTACGGCGAACTTAAAGTATGAACGTCGTCTTCTTCGCACAAAAACGAGCATTCCGGCACGAGTTTTTGAAGCTTTTCCTTCAAGAAGTTCTGCACGGCGACGTCCGAAGACGTAACTATGTTTTCCGAAGAAGTTTTCTGCGTAACGTCAAAATCGGGCGAAAGCATGATCTTTCCCGCTTCGACCACCGCCGCGCTTATTTCGCTATATAATCTTTCGTTTAATATACTTTCGTTTTTCATAAATATAGTATTAACGCTTTTTTACTGTTGCAAAAAAGCCGTTAGAGCTCAGGTGTCGTGAGCCGCAAAAGCCTTAGGCAGTTATATTTTGACTTGTCGTCAAAGTTATATTCGGCTTCCGCCGAGTTATATTTGCCTTTCGGCAAGTGATATTTTCGCTTACGCGAAAGCTGAATTATGGATTATATTATATAATAATTCATCGGCGATTTTAGCCCGAAGGCTTGCAGGGCGTGCCGCAAGGCAAAATCGCTTCGACTACAATTACTGATTACTAATTCTTAAATCACGTTTTCACAAGTTCCACCGTGAACATATCGAACTCTACGTGTTCGACGAAATCGCTCGGCACGAACTTGACGTAATTGAATTTAGCGAAGTCGAAAATATGCGACTTTATCACGATAGGCGTAGGAAGGTCGAGCGAGCGCGCGAGCTCGGAGATATACCCGTAAAAGAGCGACCAGTCTATCTTATCGACGTTTACGGCGAAAGTGCCGTGTTTCACTATCCTGTGGTTTTTAATACACTTGCCCCAAAATTTTATCATAAGTCAATTATATCACGATTTTTTGACGGGCACGGGCGCGTCGGTCATGGTTTTTTTGAGAACGTCCTCAACGTCCTCGGGTTCGGACTGAACGCGTTCGCGAAGCTCGTCCATGTGCTTATCGAGTTCGGCGGAAAGCTCGGCGCAGTATTTAAGGTCTGCTAACATCGAAACGTCTTCGCCTATCGATTTTTTGTAGTTGAGTTGGTGTTCGAGGCTCGCCCAAAAGTCCATTGCGAGCGTGCGAAGCTGTATCTCGACTTTCATCTGCTTCTTCTCGTGTTGCAAAAAGATAGGCACGGAAACTATCAGATGCAGACTGCGGTATCCGTTGGGTTTGGGGTTTTTGATATAGTCCTTTTCTTCGAGAAGCGTGACATCGTCCTGCTTTTTAAAAGCCTCGGCGACGGTGTAAACGTCTTCAAGGAAAGAACACACTATTCTTACGCCGGCTATATCGTTGACGTATCGTTCGACGTTTTCCAAAGAAAACGGATACCCCTTTAAAACGAGTTTATTGCGAATGCTTATCGGGTTTTTAAGCCTCGTTTTGACGGAAGCTATCGGCTCTCTGTCCCACATAAGCGAAAACTCTTCGTTTAAAACGTTGAACTTGGTTTCCACTTCCATCATCGCGCAGTTGTAATACGACATAAGCTTTAAAAACGAATAGCTCATGTGCAGCACTTCTTCCGCCTGCGACATATCCGTTATGCCGAGATTATGTATAAGCCCGCCTTCACCGCCGAAAAAATCGTCCGATCTCATCTTCCGTTTGCTCCTTTTTGGTGTTACGCCCGAAGCGTTTTCGCGTCGACTGAATTTGCGGCGAAACTCTTCGTTCAAACTTACTGTTATTTTAGCATAAAACGCGCCGTTAGTAAAGAGTTTTTTTAAGTTTTCCCACTAAGAAACGGCACGCTTTTTACACGCTCTCCGCTGAAAGCGTCGCAAAACACCGCGTAATACCCTTCCCCGTCGCAAAATGGCGGCTCGGGGATATAAAAGACTTCGCCCCGCTCTTTTATAAGCTCGAAGTCGTTTTTCATAGTTTTTGAAATTTCATCGCCGCCGAAGGGCTTTTCTTTTGCCCGCTCGCCTATATCCGAAGCCTTTTCGCCGCCGTTTATACCGGATTCCCTTTTTGCGGAAACGGCGTAACAAAGATACTCGTAAGGGTATCTTCCGACCACGCCGAAAAAGTAGCTTTTGTCGCCCGTTTTTATCTCGGAAAACGCGCCGTTCGGTATTGCCGCGCATAGCTTTTTGTATGGCGCGCCGCTATCTAAAAGGCGACTTATACCGCTTCCGTGTCTTTCCGAATACCCGATTTGAGCATGGTCAAAGCCTTGGGTATCTTCGTCGGAGCGGGTGAAACTTCTTCTTGTTTCTTGCTCTTCGTAAGCGCGGTAAGAAAAATCATCTTGGCGTGAGCGCTTGAAGCCTGACGGCTCTTCTTTTCTCTTACCGCCGCCGACCGCAAAGTCAGCATCTTCATTCTCGTTTCCATAGTCACCTGCGCTTTTTTCAACTTGCGCGTAATAGTTGTTTTCGGCTATCGCTTCGTCGTCGTATACGTCGATGAATTTCTCGGCGAAAGCCTTGCTCCCGAGAGTTATCCCGCTTCTTCCGTAAGCCACGACCTTTCCGCCGACTACGACCGCGACCGCCGCCCCGCGCGAAAAATCGAGCTTGCTTTTTCCTTCAACCATATCTTTAAGCGGATACGTCTCGCCGTCTTCCCCGTCGGATATTACGAGCTCGGCGCCCGCGATCGTATTTTGCGAAGAAAAGGTAAACGCCCAACAAAACGGCTCTTTCTCGGCGCGGAAAAGCGAACGGGAAAAACCCGCGCCTTCGACTACCGCCAGCCTTTTAAAACAACTGCTCAATATTTTTATTTCCTTTAATATACTATACGCGCACGCGACGTAAAATATATTATTTTGTCGTTTTAAATAAGCTTTTGGCTTTTTGCGTGGCGATATTCCCCGAAAAACCGCAACGAAAAAGGGGAGAGATCATTTCTCCCCCCCCCTTCGGCGTTTGATTTACGCGACGGCAAACGCCATCGGACTCGTCAGCTCCCCGCGCGATATATTTTTGTATTATACTATATTCCTTTTGGAACTCAAGTATTTTAAAGCAATATTCCGCAATATCGGCGTTTTTCGCAAAAATAATATCTTTTAATTTAACGTAACGATAAACTTTTCTCGCCGTCACAAAGCTTTTTCGGGGTGAGCCACGATATACTTTTCGTACCAGACGGCGTTTTCGGGTATCTTGGCGAGCAATAAGTCGATATTCGATTCGGCTCGTTCGTAATAAGTTTTGTCTATCCCGAAGAACTTCAAAAAGCTGTCGACGGAGATGACGCGTTGCCTTCTCGAACGGGAAACTCTTTTACTGCCTTCGCCGACCACGATATAATCTGCGCGCGGAAGCAAATTCGTCATCTTACCGCCCGCGTTTATCACGGCTTCCGCGGCGACTAACGACTGCGCGAAATGTTCGTGCCAGTAAGTTTTTTCAAAGCAATAATTCTTGCCCTGCACGCCTTCGCGCGGGGAAGAAGGCTCGACTCCTTCGACGAACTTGGTGAACAATCTCGTGTTGGTCGCCGACATTCTGTTGCCCTTGGTGTATCTGAATACCGTGCCGTCGGTCACGACTCTGTTTTCAAACAGCTCGCCGTACGCGAGCGGACAGTCGCTAACCGCCTGCGAAAATGTCATTCCGCTCACCTTTAAAAAATGGCGCATGCACTCGACGGTCATAAGCGAATCGTTTTCGGCTTCGTGGTGGACGAGCTCTTCTGCGTTCTCGCACTCGGCGTAAACGGCGTCGAGGGAGAGTTTTTCCTTTCTGCCGAGATAGTCGCGATAAAGCTTCATTACGTCGATGAACTTAAAATTTATCTGCTTTAAGCCCGACCTGTTGAAGTCGGTGCGCAAATACTCGGCGTCGTACTCGGTGGAATACCCGAACACCCTGTTGTTTTCGTCGGTGAGAAGCTCTTTTATAAACTCGTAACGCTCGGAAAGCGGCGGGTTCTTCTTGTACTCGGCGGGCGTGTAAGATAGTTTCAGTCCCGCCTTCTCGAAGCCGTAGATGTTGAAAGGCGCTCGCGGATTTATAAGAAGATTGTCTTCTTTTATAATATTGAGTTGATCGTCGGTAATAACGTAGCCGAACTCGCAGATCTTAGCCGTTCCGCCGCTGCAGTTGGCACATTCCAGGTCAAAAAATACGTTCATCGGTAACGATTATATCACGAACGCCGATATTTTGCAAATAAATACTTATCACGGCTATCGTTTTTCGTTCATTTATTTGACTTCGGCGACCTTCTCGCCGCAAGCCGCATGGAGTTAAGACACGCTATCGCCATTACGCCCACGTCGGCGAGTATCGCCGCCCACATCGGTACGGAAATTACCACGCTTAAAACGAGCACGCACACCTTAACCGCGATGGAGCCGTAAATATTTTCCTTGACGATACGCGCCGTCTTTTTGGCTATCTTTAAAAGATGCGGTATCTTTTTGACGTTGTCGTCGGTGATTATCACGTCCGAGCACAGCGCCGCCACGTCGGTACCGCTGCCCATGGCTATCGCAAGGTGGCTTGCGGCTAAGCTCGGCGCGTCGTTTATCCCGTCGCCGACGAACGCTACGCGTTTGGTCTTTGAATACTCTTCGACGGCGTTTTTCTTGTCTTCGGGCATAAGCTCGGCGCGATAATCGCTTATACCAAGCTCTGCGGCGACCTTTTCGGCGGTCGAAATTCTATCGCCCGTCAACATCGCAACTTTCTTTCCCGAGCGGATAAGTCCGTCTATAACTTCGTTTGCGCCTTCTTTTACGCTGTCGCCTATGTAGATTTTACCGAGCAACGCGCCGTTTTTCGCAACGTATACGACGGTGTCGCACGTATCGTCACTTTCGATATTCAGCCCCGCTCTTTCCATAAGTTTCGCGTTGCCGACGAGAAGACGCGCCTTCTTTGACGAAAGCCCCATCCCGGCTATCTCTTCTATATCCGGAACTTCGTCCGTTTCGCCTTCCGCCGCCGAAAGTACCGCGACGGCTATCGGGTGGTTGGAATATTTTTCAAGCGTTGCCGCAGTCTTTAATATCTCGTTTTTGTTTTCTTCGGGGTAGACGGCTTTGACTTCGAAACGCCCGCTCGTCAGCGTTCCCGTCTTATCGAACAGTATCGCGTCGATTTGAGCCGCCTTTTCGAGCGCCGCGCCGCCTTTTACGATTATCCCCTTCGAAAACGCGTTACCGACTCCCGAAAAGTACGCGAGCGGAACGGATATGACGAGCGCGCACGGGCACGATATTACGAGCAGATTGAGCGCTTTTTTCACCCACTCGGCAAAGCTTGCTCCGAATATCGGCGGAAGAGCCGCTACGAGCACGGCAGTCGCTATTACGATAGGCGTGTAAATTTTAGCGAACTTGGTTATGAACTTTTCTTTACCCGCCTTTTTCTCGCTCTCTTCTTTTACGAGTTCGAGTATCTTGTTTGCGCTCGATTTTGCGGAAACGGCTTTTACTTCAACTACGAGATAACCGCTTCCGATAACGGCGCCGCTGTTTACCAAATTGCCGTTTAACGCGCTTATAGGCTTACTTTCGCCCGTCAACATACTGTTGTCGACGGTGGCGGCTCCGTCAATTACGACGCCGTCGCAAACTATCCTGTCGCCCGTTTTTACGAGCAGTTTATCGCCTACGGCTACGTCGTCCGACTTTATCTTTTTTTCTTTTCCGTCAACGAGAATAGTCGCTTCTTCGGGCATAAGTTCGGCAAGCGCCGTTATAGCGCGTTCGGAACGCTCTTCTGCGTAGTCCTCGAACAGTTCGCCAACGGCAAATAACAGCATTACGGCGACCGCCTCGAAGTATTCGCCGAGAACGAACGCTCCCACTGTCGCCACCACCATCAAAAAATCTTCGTTGAACGGCGTTTTTATAAACTCTTTTATCATTCCGAATATAGTTTCGTAGCCGATAAACAGATAAATGGCGACGTAAACGATAAGTTTTACGTAGTTTTCTGCTTCGACGAAGTGGAATATAACCGTCGCCGCCGCCGTCATAACGGCTGTTATTATTACTTTTATAAGGTCGAATTTTTCGATAACAAACTCTTTTATTTTCATAAATTTCACTCCGATAAATGTTCGCGCGCAAGGTCGTAAATTTTAACGATGTGCTCGTCGTCGAGCGAATAATACACTTCCTTACCGCTCTTTCTGTATTTGACAATCTTGGTCTGGCGCAATATTCTGAGTTGGTGCGACACCGCCGACTTGGTCATTTTAAGCGTTGCCGCAAGCACGTCTACGCACAGCTCCGAATACGTCAGCGCGGAAATTATTTTGGTGCGCGTCGAATCTCCGAACACTTTGAAAAGTTCGGCTATCTCGATAAGCGTATCGTCCGACGGCATATTTTTGGCAACGTCGGCTACGATATGCTCGTTTTTCTTTATCAACTTGCAGTTTTCGTCTATTATTTCACTCATTGCGACCTTCCTTCCGCCCCCTCGCGTACCACGCTTGAACGGGCTTTCGTTTTTATAAAAACGGTTGAACAATCGTTCAACTGTTTATATTATATGCGGCGGCGTATAAAAGGTCAAGTGATTTTATATATAAAATGAAATTCGTTTAAGATTTTTTTCGGATTGAATTATATAAATAAGGTCGCGGGTGAAAAATTCGCCCGCGACCGTTTGACATTATTCGTTCGGTTTATATTACTTCGTTATATAAGGAGAGTTCCTTCCGTCGTTTCTACGACCTTCAAAATTTCCACTTCGTTGCCCGTTTTGGCATCGACGTAGATATAATAAACTACGCCGTCCATACGCCCCGATATCTCGTAAGCCACCGTTTCACGACTTTCGCCGAGCGGAACTACGGCAAGACGACAACT
>CACXHH010000024.1 GCA_902767455.1 uncultured Eubacteriales bacterium | reverse complement strand
TTCGCCTTCCGCGCCGTACGGAAGCGGCTCGATCGTGCCCGGTTTACATATCGCGTAATAAGTGTCGGGAAAGGGAAAACCGATACTGCCTTCCTTTTCTCTGTCGTACGGGGTAAGGCAGCTCGCCGCGACGCATTCGGTCATTCCGTAACCTTCGCGCACCTTTACCGTCGCGCCGTGGTCGGCAAGAAATTTATCGAACTTCTTTTTGAGATCCGCCGTAAGTTTATCGCCGCCCGAAAACACGCCCATAAGACAGCTTAAATCCACGCCGTCAAGGTAGTTGCCGCGGGTGAGAGCTTCGTAAAGCGTGGGAACGCCCGCGATATAGTTGGGCTTGCGCTTTTTGATAAGCTCGGCGTATTCCTTTACGTTGAAGCGCGGAACGAGCATGGACTCGCCGCCCGCAACAAGCATGGTGTGTACGCACACGCCCAGCCCGAATCCGTGAAAACACGGCATTGCGGCAAGCATCTTTTTGTGACGAACGGGTTTTGAACACATGGCTTCCGTCTGCGCCGCCTGCGAGTTGAAATTCTTACTCGAAAGCCTTACGCCCTTCGTCATACCCGTCGTGCCGCCGCTGAAAAGTATCACGGCGGTTTCATTTTCGTCAAGACGATACGGCTTGACGTCCTTTATCCTTTTTGCGCGGCGTTTTAGCTCTTTCCAGGTCACCACGTTGTTTTTTAAATTGCGTTTTTTGCCGTTTACGAAGTTATAGACCGACTTTTTAAAAAAGCCCAGCTCGTCCGCCGCGCCGCTTAAAACGACCGTTTTAACGTCGACGAGCTTTTCGGCTTCGACTATTTTATCGTAAAAATCGTAAAGAGTGAGAACGTATTCAGAACGTACTTCTTTAAGATAATGCGCGATCTCAGCTTCGGCTGAAAGGGGGTGTATCATGGAAACGATCGCGCCGATATAGTTCAAAGCGTAAAGTGAATACACCGTCTGCAATAGGTTGGGCATACATAAAGTCACCACGTCGCCCGGCTTAACGCCTATCGACAGATACGCTTTCGCCGTTTCGACGATTCTTTTCTTCAAAGCCTTGTAAGTAACTTTCGTTCCGTTACACGACACCGCCACGCTGTCGGCGTTTTCGTCGGCGGTAGCAAAAACCACGTCGGACATCGAGCCGACGGGATATTCAAGATGAAATTTTATCTTACCGTAGTTTTTGATCCACGGGGCGTTTTTCTCTTCCGGCATACGGTCACCGTGACGATAGATATCGTCTTAAAAGTAAAAATAAGCGTTAAACGACTTATACGGGGGGTCAGAAATTCAGGACTGCGCCTTGTCCGCAAAAGCGGGCTTACCGCACACGTCGCCTACGTCTATTTCTTCGTCGTAAGGAAGATCTAAAAGCTCGGGGTTTTCAACGAGTTTTTTAAGTATCTTTACGGATTTCGCAAAATAAACGCCGTCGGCTATCCTTTCGTCTATCGTAAGCCCGAGATCGACCGACTGCTTCATCTCGTAAGTTCCGTCGTCCGAAAAGAAGGGGCGTTTTTTCATTTCGCCTATTATTGAAAAAATCGAGTTGGTGCCGTAGTTTGCAAGGTGATGATAATCGGCGTCCATCTTTATCGAGCCGAGATTAGACAAAAACAGCGTGCAAAAATACGGGTCGTCCTTGATGAGCGACATAGGCGTCCAGCCGAGATAGTCCATCGTTTTAAGACACCATGTCACGAATTTAAGCAAAAAACGCGGAAGTTTCGTGAGCTTGTCGATAATGCCGGTGGTGGAGTCGGTCTTGTTTTTGACTCGTATATCGTAAACCACGTCGTGTATCTTGTCGTGGACTTCTTCGATAGGGCTTTTATCGGCGTTCTCACCCAGCCTTAATATTGCGAGCGCCTCGTGGCTTCCGTCGGTGAACTGCTTTTTAACTACGAAAGTTACGGCAAGAAATTTTCTGTCGTAAACGCGGCGACCTTGTATAAATCTGTTGAGAAGCGGGCGCATCGTTATAGTCTTGGCGAACGCCGCGACGAAAAGATGAAAAATAGTATACTTGAAACCGTCCGCCTGCGGCACGGAATTCTTTTTCGCAAGATATTCCACCGCGTTAGTCATATCGAAACGGGTATTGAGCACGGCTTCGTTGTCGGCTCTGTTCGGAAGAAGATACGGCATAAACTTATGCATGCTATCGAGATCGTAAACGTAATAACCGTCTTTCCTGTCTTTCAGCCTTCTTTTTCGTTTTTCCATAAGGAAACTCCGCCTTGTATTTTATTTAAGCCCATATAACGGGCGATTTTTCTTCGTCGTAATACCAGTACGCCCCCGCGTTTTCCTGCGGGCGCGTTTCCGAATAATAATACCAGCTCGCCTTATCGAGCGGGGTGTTGAAATACGTTTCGTAAGATATTTTTTCTTTCGATTGTTCGTCGCCGAAGTAGAACACAGCCGTCAGGGAAGAACACCTGTCAAAAGCGAAATCGCCTATACTCACGACGCTTTTTCCGAGAATTATCCGCGTTACCGCCGAACACGAGCCGAAGGCGTCTTCTTCGATGGTCGTTACCCCGTCGCCTATCTTGATAAGCGTTGCCGAATTACAGTTCTTGAAAGCCGAGTCGCCTATCTTTTCAACGCCGTTGCCGACGTCGATTATTTTAAGCGACAAACAACCGTAAAACGCAAACTCGCCTATTTCGAGAACGTTATCGGGTATTTTTACGGAAACTATCCTGTCGTTGCCTTCAAAGGCGCTTTCGCGTATCGCGTCGACGGGCGTGAACCTGTACTCGTTCGGAATAACGACTTCTTCGTCCGTTCCCACGTAGCCCGACACCTGACACGTTTTTAAATCGTCGGCTTCGTTGAACACAAGCCCTTCGGTGTAATATTCGGGCTCTACGATAGGCTCGTCGTCTTTTTCTGCGCACGAAATAAGCGTGAACGCGCACGTCAACGACAGTATGACCGCGCAAATTTTACGCAGCCGTTTAAAAACGATCGTCTTTTCCTTGTTCATAATACACCTTCACGGTCGAATACACGACGAATTTTTACGATAAGTCTTTAAATAACTTCGTTATCGACGTTTTTCGTCAATTACGATCATCTGTCGAAACGCTTGGTTTTTCTCTTGATGAGCGACGCGAGAGTGTCCGTTAAAACGCTCTCTTTAAGGCGAACGCGCCAGCACCCTATAACGCCCGGGGTGTTGATGCGGTATTCGCCGTCGAGATTCAAAAAGTCGTGAAGCGGCACGATGGCGATCGAGCTTGCGCACGCGTAAGCGATATCGGTCACGGCTTCGCAAAGTGAATATATCCCGGTCACGTTACGGTATATGCCGAGATAGTCGAGCGACTTTTTGATCATTTCCTTTTCGTGAGCAAGCCTTTCTTTGCTTAAACTCTTGAAGTGCCCGACGAGCGTGTCGTTATCGTGCGTGCCCGTATATACGACGGAATTTTCGTTGACGTTCCACGGCAGATACAGATTATCGTCGCCGCTGTCGAAAGCAAAAGACAAGACCTTCATTCCCGGAACGCCGAGTTCTCTTATAAAGTTCTTGACTCCGTCGTCGAGCATGCCGAGATCTTCGGCAAGTATCTTTTCCGTGCCGACTGCCGCGAATATCTCGCGACCGGGCGCGTTGACCCACTCGCCGTTGCGAGCGGTCACGCTGTTTGCATCGACAGCCCAGAACCTGTCCAGCCCGCGGAAGTGGTCTATGCGCACGTAATCGTATATCGAACGAACGTATTCCATGCGCTTCTTCCAGAACTTAAAGCCGTCCGCGCGCTGATAATCGTAGTTATATACGGGGTTACCCCAAAGCTGACCGTCAGCCGAGAAATAATCGGGCGGAACGCCCGCCGCCTTTTTGGGTTTATAGTTCTCGTCGAGCAAAAAGTTTTCGGGCGCCGTCCACACGTCCACGGAGTGGAGCGCGACGTACAGCGGAAGATCGCCTATAATATAAATACCTTTGGAGTTGGCGTATTTTTTGAGCGCTTCGTACTGCTCGCGGAACTCGTATTGCAAAAACTGCCAGAAAAGAATTTCGTCCTTGTTCAGTTCGGCGAACTCTTCGAGCGCGGCGGCGTTTCTCGTCTTATACTCCGTAGGCCACTCGTACCAGGGAGCCGAGAACTTTTGCGAAAGCGCCATAAACAGAGCGTAATCTGCGTATTCGCCCTTTTTGACGAAGGCGCGGAAAGCCCTGTCCGACTTATCGAACCGCGAAAACGCAACGCGAAGAAGCGGAAACCTTTCCGCCGTGAGCTTTTCGTAATCTATTTTGTCAGACTTATCTATCGCCTTTTCTACTTCGCGGTAGGTAAGAAGTCTTTTGCCGCGCAGTATTTCAAGGTCGATAAAAAACGGATTGCCCGAATTATCGCAGACCGTCTGGTAAGGAGAATCGCCGAAGCCCGTCTGAACGAGCGGCAATATCTGCCAGTACGTTTGCCCCGATTTTTTCAAAAAATCAACGAAAGTATACGCCCATTTGCCGAACGAGCCTATCCCGTATTTGCTCGGAAGCTCGAAAACGGGCAACAATACTCCTGCACTTTTTTTCATATCCGCACCTTCGTTCTTAATTCAAAAAAATATACGACTATCTTAAATCAAAAAATATACGACTATAATATCAATTTAAAGTTGAATTGTCAAACGTAATAACGCTACTTGAAAAAAAATACCCGAAAAAATATTTTATAACACAAAATTCCGCTTAACGCTTAAAAAATTCATTTATTCAAAATGTGCAGCCACAGCAAATCAAGGCATAGAAAAATCCGCGTAACGCGGACTTTATAGTATTTTGTATATAATCACTTTTTAAATATCCGAAAGCGTTAAAGTTCTCTTCTGTCGCTCAAAGCGCGCGTCAAAGAGCCGATATCGGCGTATTCGATATCCTGACCTACCGCCACGCCGTGGGCTATTCTCGTAACTTTTATGCCGAGCGGCTTGATAAGTTTGGCGATATACATAGCGGTAGCTTCGCCTTCGACGTCGGGGTTGGTCGCCATAATGACTTCCTTTGTGACGCCGTCAGAAATGCGGGCTAAAAGTTCCTTGATACGGATATCGTTGGGTCCAACCCCTTCGATGGGGTTTATCGTACCGTGTAAAACGTGATAAACGCCGTTGAAACGGTCGGCTTTTTCGAGCGCGAGAACGTCTTTAGGCTCTTTTACCACGCAGATTATCTCTTTGGAACGGTTTTTACATATCTCGCAGACGTCCTCGTCGGTAAAATTGCCGCATTCGGCGCAGTAATGCACTTTGCGTTTAGCCGAAATAATAGCCTCGGCAAACTCTTCGGCTTCTTCTTCGGACATAGAAATAACTTTATAAGCGTATCTTTGGGCTGTTTTGGAGCCGACGCCGGGGAGCGAAGAAAACTTGTTGATAAGCTTTGCTATCGGCTCAATAAAGACGTTCATTAAAATAAGCCTCCGCCCATCTTGGCGTACGGGCCCATCTTCTCTTCGTAAAGCTTATCGGCTTTTTCCGCCGCGGAATTGAAAGCCGCGGTGATAAGGTCTTCGAGCATTTCCGCGTCGTCGGGATCGATGACAGATGGATCTATATTGATACCTTTGAATATCTTTTTGCCGTTTACGGTAACTTTAACGGCGCCGCCCGCGGCTTCGCCGACGAGTTCCGCTTCGTCAAGTTCTTCGTTGGCTTTCTGCATTTCTTCCTGCATCTTCTGAGCCTGTTTCATAAGTTGTTGCATCTGGTTTCCGCCGCCGTATCCGCCGCCGAAACCTCCTCTGCCGTATGCCATAATTATATATCTCCTTTTTTATTAACATTTTTACGCTTTATTACGAATTCCGAATTTTTATCGGTTTACAGATAAATCGATCACTCCACGACGTCGACCTTTCCGAGAACTTTTCTCATCTTTTCAACGTCTTCTTCAAAGGTGTCGGGAGCGGCGTTTTTCAAACGTATCTCGACGTTAAGCTGACACTCTGCCGAAACAATATTCTGCAATACGGCGATATTGTCGCGTTTGGAGAGAAGATTGTACTCGTTTTCTCCTTCGAGATAGACGACGAGTTTATCGCCCGAAACTATCGGTTCGGCGTCCTGACAGGCTATCCAGAGCATAATGTTTTTGTCAGCTCTCAAACGCCTGACGAGAGTTCCCCAAAGCCTGTTCACGTTTACGGACGCAGATTGTTTTGCCGCGGTTTCCGCGTTCGATACGGGAGCCGAAACGGGCTTTTCAGGTACTTTTTGCTCGCTTATTCGCTCGCTTTCTACCGCAACGCTTTGCGCGGTCTTTTCGCTTTCCGATTCGTCGTTTACGAACGGCTTATCTTGTTCGGGCGGAATAAGACCTTCAAAACAGCCTTGCTCGTAGCCGTCATCGCCGTAAGACTCAGCCGCGTAATCGCGATTCAGAAAATCGTCGAAAGACGAAGTTTGCGACGAAGTTTGCGAAGCTTTTTTCAAAGGCTTTTCTTCAGCCCCGATATCCTTCGTAAACTTTGTTTCGATCGTTTCTTCACTCGTTTCACGAGCGTTCGTCGTCGCTTTCGTTTCAACGCTTAAAGGCTGTTCGCGATAATCGTTTACCGTAGCCGTTTCAACGCTTTGAACGGGTTCCGCCGCCACGCGAGCGGCAACCGTCGTTTCAGCCGTTTTTTGGCGTTCATCGACGTATACGGGCACTTTTATGCCTTTTTCCGAAATCTCGGCAAGCTGTTTTTCAAGCTTGGATATTCTCGAAATAAGCGCATCCATATTATAGTCTTCCTGCGGAATAGTCGCCTTTAAAACCGCAGTTTCAAATACCACGCGCGGATGCGAGCTGTATTTGAGTTCGTTCTCTAACGACGAGAATATTTCAAGCGCTCTTAAAAGCCTGTGTTCGTCAGTTTGTTCGGCAAGCGAAGCAAGCGTTGCAAGCTCGCCTTCGGGAAGCGTCAACACGGCGCGATAGTTCTTGCACGTCTTGACAATAAGCACGTCGCGAAGGATACCGAGCATATCTTTACACATAAGCGCAACGCTTTTTCCCGACGAGCAAAGCTCTTCGGTTATTGCTACCGCCTGCGCCGTATCGGAAGTGAACATACCTTCCGCAAGCTTATAGGCGGTGGTGTTGTCGGAAGCACCCAAAACGTCGATAACGTCGTTATAGGTCAACTTCTTGTCGCTGTAAGATAGGCAAAGGTCGGCTATCGAAAGCGCGTCCCTGACGCACCCTTCGCCGGCAGATGCTATCTTTGCGACGGCTTCTTTCTCAAAGTCCTTTCCGACGTCGCGATAAATCTTTTCGATGCGCTCGGCGATAAGTTTATCGGGAACGAGCTTGAAGTCGAACCGCATACAGCGCGACAAAATCGTCGCGGGGAGTTTGTGTTGCTCTGTTGTCGCAAGGATAAACACCGCGTGCGCGGGCGGCTCTTCGAGCGTTTTCAAAAGCGCGTTGAACGCTTCGGTCGTGAGCATGTGCACTTCGTCTATGATATAGACTTTGTACTTACCCGCAACGGGCGGATATTGCACTTTATCTCGTATCTCGCGGACGTTTTCGACCTTGTTGTTGGAAGCCGCGTCCATTTCCAGAATATCGAGGTTTGCAGGGTCGGAAAGCGCGCGGCAAGTGGCGCACGTACCGCACGGCGAGCCGTTTACGGGGTGTTCGCAGTTGATGGCGCGCGCAAAAATCTTTGCCGTAGTCGTCTTACCCGTGCCGCGCGTGCCGCAAAACAGATACGCGTGACCTATCCTTCCCGAAGTTATCTGGTTGGTAAGCGTTTTGACGATATGTTCCTGCCCTATCATTTCGTCGAAGGTGGCGGGGCGGAATTTTCTGTAAATTGCAAGATATGACATGATCTTCTCTCGTGCCTGCGCGAACTATCTTCGCGGGCGATATAAAGTTCGTCTTTTCGGGGACTTTATCTTTCCGTTAAACGGAATACTCTTTGCACTTCAATTTTATTCTTTGTATGGCGTTATCCACGGACTTGGGCGATTTATCGAGCCGTTCGGCTATCTCGTCGTACTTGTAACCGTCAACGTAAAGCTCGAAAACTTCTCTCTCGAACGGCGACAGCCCGGACACGACCTTTGCCTTTATCTCGTTGCGTGTTTCTTCTCCGATAATAAAATCTTCGGGCGAAATAATCTTCTCTTCAAGCTCCGTTTCGATGGAAACTGTGTTGGACATCGCCTTCCGCTTATCGGAATTTTCCTTGACGACGGCGTTTATCATTCTGTTCTTGATGCAGGATATCGCAAACGTACGGAAAGACGACGAATTCTCCTTATCGCCGTCGTAACTTTTTGCGGCGTAATAAAGCCCCATAAAGCCTTCCTGCCACAAGTCCTCACTGCTACCGCCAGACAGGTACATAAGCCTTGACACGCTCTTTATAGTCCTTTCGTAGCGGCTGTAAAGCGCCTCGAAAGCCTGTTCGTCGCCTGATACGAAAAGCTCGGCAAGGCGTTCGTCCGTAAGTTTTTCGTACATCACAGCCTTTGCCTTAACGCTTCGAATACCGCTATGCCCGCGGCAACGGAAGCGTTCAAAGAATTTATCTTTCCGAGCATCGGGATAGTGATAACGCCGTCCGAAAGCTTTTTCGTCAGCGCGTTCACGCCCGTATCTTCGCCGCCGATAACGATGGCTATCTTGCCCGTTAAGTTGGTTTTATAAATATTTTCGCCGCCGAGCTCCAAACTGAACACGAAAACGTTGTTGTCCTTTATCTCTTTTATCGCCGTGTTGATATTCGT
Organism: uncultured Eubacteriales bacterium; assembly: GCA_902767455.1. Classification (GTDB taxonomy): domain Bacteria; phylum Bacillota; class Clostridia; order Christensenellales; family Borkfalkiaceae; genus UBA4636. The sequence continues at coordinate 10,322 of CACXHH010000024.1, read as the reverse complement.
AACGCGCGCGATCTTAACGTGCGACGCACTGCCTTCGGCAATTCTCAAAACGGTGTCCGAAACGGGCGCCTGACGGTGTTTGCCGATAACTATACCGCTCACGCCGCCGCACTCGCAAGCCCTTATTATGCTTCCGAGATTGTGCGGATCTTCTATCCCGTCGAGAACGACTATCGGGCGCTCGGTAGCTACGCACGCGGCGACGATATCTTCAAGCTCGCTGTAAACGAATTCCGAAAGCACGGCGATAAAGCCCTGATGCTTCTTTGAAGAACTCATCTTGTCAAGCACGGCTTTGTCGGCAAACGAAAACTTTACGCCGCTCTCTTTTATAAGCGCCGTAAGCTCGCGGGAAGCCGCGTCCCTCAATCCGTTCTCAATGATGACCTTGTCCACCGTGGCGTCAGACGATATCGCCTCGCGCACGGCGTTTCTGCCTTCTGCGTACATATTATCTCCGTTTTCGTAAAGTAAATGCTTTTTATCGTAAACAATTACGCCCTTCCCCGTCGAAGCCCGCAAGAGTCGCGAGTATAACGCCGAGCCGTTCTTCTTCACCCGTAAGGTACAAAAACCCGAGAACGGCTTCCACGCCCGTCGATTTGTTGTATTCGCTCACCGTCGAATTTTTCGCGCGGGAAGTCTTTTTAGAGTTGCGCGCGCGGCGGAAAACGTCGGCTTCTTCTTCGGTAAAAAGGTCGTGATGCTCGTCGAAAAACTTTGCCTGCGATTTTGCCGAAACGACTTTCGCCGACATTTCGGACAGCTTTCCGCTCTTGAAATCGTTGTTGAGCGTAAGTTTTTCGCGGACGTAGAGCGAAAAAACGGCGTCGCCGATAAAGGCGAGCACGACGGGGTTCATCTGCATAGCTCTGTGCTTTTCGATAATTTCGCCCGAACGCATTTCAATTCCTTTGCCGCGCGTATATCATACGGCAAAACGCCGCGAGTGTACGCTGTTCCGCTCTCGTATATTATTTTACTTATGTATTATATCATAATCGAGATAAATTTACAAATATTCTCGCTTATATTTCACAACAAAACTTTTCTTTCAGGCGGCGGGAGCCCGATACTCCGAAGTTTTTTCGGCGAGAAAGTCTATCGCGCCCGAGAATACGGCGTAGGCTATACTTTCGAGATAGTCGTCGCTTTGCAGAAGCGCTTCGTCTTCGGCGTTTGATAAAAAGCCGCACTCGCATATCACGGCGGGGCACGACGAGTTATTCAGAACGTAATAGTCGCCCGCTACCGTCTGGCAATCGCGAGCGCTTCCTTTAAGCGCCGAAATACTCTTCGACAGACTCTCCGCAAGAAGCTTGCTCTTTTCGCTTTCTGGCTTGAAATATACCTGCGCGCCGCGGCGGGCGTCGTCGCCGCAGTTGTTCATATGTACCGATATGAACGCGTCGGCGTAAACGTCGTCGGCGATTTTTACGCGCGCTTGAAGATCTCGCAGTTTAAACCCTTTTGACAGCGCTCCGTAAAGCCCTGCGGAAGTTTCTCTCGTCATTACCGCCTTCACGCCCGCCGAATCGAATAGTTTTTTTATCTTTTTCGCCACTTCAAGATTGATATCGGCTTCTTTTACTCCGCTCGTTTTACCCGTCACGCCGCCGTCAATACCGCCGTGCCCCGCGTCGATAACGACGGTGACCGTTTCGGGCGAACTGACCGCCGCTGGAACGGTCATAAAACACGCGAACGCGCTTACGGCGATTATAGGCGCGAAGAGTATCGCAAACGCTTTTACAAAATACATATTTTGGCTCCTTATTCACCTTTTTTCGCTTTTTTTAAAGTAAAACCGCGCGTTTTTCGGACTTGAAAAATCGCGAGTTATCCACATCGTTTTGACGATAAGCGTTCAAAATGTGGATAACTTGCCGAGTTATCCACATTTTATTCCTTTTTTATGTATATTTGTGTATTTACGGAATTATTCCCGCAAATAGCGTCGTTTCCCGTCGGATAAATGAAAAAACGAGTGTTTCGGGCAATAAAAAACGGCTACGCTTTTTCGCATAGCCGAATAGTTTTAAACGTTTGCGCCGCGCTCTTTCAGGAGCTTTATAAGCTCGGGCAGCTTTTCGACGGCGGTTGAATACCCTATCGAATACATTTCGCCTGCGGCTCCCACGTCCGAACTCGAAAAAGCAGATACGTCGGGACTTATTACGAAGTCGGAAAACTCCGTAAGCTGATGCAGTCTGTCGCAAAGAGCCACGCCGTTGGCGGGGTAGAGCGTATCGAGCGCCGCTTTACTTTTGGAATTATCGGCAACGCTCGTAAGGTTGATTGAAACGACTATATCCGCGCCCATATTTTTTACCACGTCCGCGGGCACGGCGTTGACGAAAGCGCCGTCAACGAGCTTTCTGTTATCCCTTCCGACAGGTCTGAACACGGGCGGAATGGCGCCCGAAGCGGCAAGCGCCGTAGCTAAACTTCCGCTTTTCATAACGACTTCTTCGCCCGTATTGACGTCACATGCGACGGCTGCGAAAGGTAAAATGGTATCGTCGAAGGTCTTTTCGCCGAGAACGTTCGCCAAAAGATCGGCGACCGTCGTACCCTTTAAAGTCATCATAAGAAGTTGTTTCTGGTCGGTCACGGCGTATTGCTTTATCACGGCGAGCATGTCGTCTGACGAATACCCGAGAGCTACCATTGCGCCGACTATCGAGCCTATACTCGTACCGGCAACGATATCGAATTTCAACCCCTGTTCTTCAAAAGCTTTGAGTACGCCCACGAGCGCGGCGCCTTTTGCGCCGCCGCTCCCGAGAGCAAGTCCCGTTTTAACGTGTTTTTTTGCAAAAATTCCGCTTACAACTTCGTATAACCCCATACGCACCTTCTTTAGTTATTATATCCGATATTGCTACAACGATACGGTTTTATGTACGATATCCGCCGCGAAGCGCGGCGAAAAAGTTCAGCCCTTTTTATCCCTGTTCTCGTCGCGCGTTCTGTCGACGAAGTGGAACACCTTTCTCGGGCACTTTTCGACGCAGTACCCGCACCCGACGCATTTCGAGTAGTCGACGCGCGGTAAATTATCTACCATGGTTATAGCCTTTTGAGCGCAGTTTTTAGCGCAGATACCGCAACCGATACAGCCTTTCGCGCATGCGTCCATAACTTCTTTACCGCGGCATTTGGTCGAACACTTAACGTAAACGACGGCGCTTGCGGGTATCTTGGTTATAAGCGTTTTCGGGCAGGTGCGAGCGCATTTCCCGCACTTTATGCACTTGTCGGTATCGATATACGCAACCCCGTCTATTACCGAAACGGCGTCGTTATCGCACACGGAAACGCAGCTTCCGTCACCAAGGCACGCCGTTGAGCAGAATTTTCTTCCGCCCGACACCATACTCTGCCGAACGCAGCCGGACTCGCCGAGATAATCGTTTCTGTCCTTGGCGTTGATACCGCCGCCGCAGTTTACGACGTAGATAAATTCGCCGCCGCCCGCGTAGTCGACGCCGAGTATTTCGGCTATTTTTAATTTGTTTTTCTTGTCGGTGACGGGGCAATCGTCTATTTCGCCCTTGCCTTCAACGAGCGAATGCGCAAGCGCCGCGCAGCCCGCCTTTCCGCACCCGCCGCAGTTAGCGCCCGCAAGACAGCCTAAAACGGTTTCTTCGCGTTCGTCCACGTCGACGGCGAATTTCTTTGAAACGACCATTATCAAAAACCCGAACACGAGCGCGATAACGAGCATTATGCCCACGACTATCAATACGTGCGCGACGGGCGTAAGTTGAGCGTCAAGTAAATTGTACATAATAAACTCCGATTATTTTTAAAGTTTCAAAACCTTTTCTGGCGGAAAAGTAAAATCCGACGAGCCGTACTAAAAGCTTAAAACATTGAAAAAGCCATCGCCATAAAGCACGCGAGAAGCATGGTTATAGGGAATCCTTCAAAAGCCTTGGGTACCTTAACCGTGTCGAGCTTTTCACGCATTCCGCTCATAAGAACTATCGCGAGAGTAAACCCGAGCCCGCCGAACAGCCCGTAAGCGCATGCGTCGAGCATGGTGACGACGAGTTCGCTCGTCAGAACGAGTTCGGTAACGCCTAAAACGGCGCAGTTGGTCGTGATTAGCGGCAAATAAATACCCATCGCTTCGTAGAGCGATTTGGAAGTCTTTTTGAGAATTATCTCAATGACCTGAACGAGCGAAGCGATAACGAAGATAAACACGATTATCTCCATATAATCGAAACCGAGCGGCTTTAAAAGATAAGTATACAGCGGGTAAGTTATAAGCGTTGCGATGAACATTACGGCGGTCACCGCCATACCCATTCCGAAAGCGCTTTTGGTGTTTTTGGAAACGCCTAAAAACGGGCAGATACCGAGAAACTGTACGAGAATAAAGTTCTGCGACAGCATAGCCGCAAATATTATGGCGGGTATCATTTTAAACATCTGCCGTCACCCCCTTTTCAGATCTATCTTCCGAAGTATCAGCCGACTTTTTCTTTCTAGCGACGACGGCTGAATATATCATCGAGTAGACGGCGATGAACATTGCGTAAGTAAACAGCGCGCCCGCAGGCTGGGTGAAAAATCCTATCGAGAAATCCCAGAGCTTTACTCCGAATACCGAGCCGCTGCCGAGTATTTCACGGAAAGCGCCCATAAGCGTCAGCGCCGCCATGAACCCGAGCCCCATGAATATCCCGTCAAGACACGCCGCGCCCACGGGATTTTTGCTCGCGAAGGCTTCGGCTCTGCCGAGAATAATACAGTTGACGACGATAAGCGGAAGATACGTTCCGAGCGACGCCGAAATATCGGGTAAAAACTTGTTGAGAAGCATTCTTATTATCGTAACGAAAGTGGCGATAATGAGTATATAGGCGGGGATACGCACTTTTTGCGGAATTACGTTGCGAAGAAGAGAGATGATGACGTTACTGCACGTTAAAACGAAGGTTACGGCAAGCCCCATGCCTATTCCGTTCATGGCGAGCGTGGTAAGCGCAAGCGTCGGGCAGGTGCCGAGCACGAGTTTTAAAGTAGGGTTTTGCCTGAAAAGCCCGTCAAGGGCAATATCTTTTGCTCTCATCAGCTTTTTACCCCCTTTACGTAAACGTTATAGTAGTAGCGCGCCGCCATGTTGAAGGCGTTGTAAGTTGCCGTGACCGTACGGGTAGCGCCCGTTTTCGGGATATCGGAAGTAAAGTCGAGCACGCTTTCGGAAGTTATCTTCACGTTCACGAGTTGCAACCACGTTTTGAGCTTCGCGCCTTCGGTTGCGTTTTCGTCGCTAAGTAGCGCCGTCAAAGCCGTGGCGCCCGTCGAAACGTCGTCGCCGCCCGCGTGAGCTTCGGCGTATTTCCAGTCGAATCCGCCCGTGGCGCCTTCGGTGATAAAAGCGGCGTATTCGAGCGTATCGGTCGATTTATTGAAGAACATGGCGTAAGTCGATGGGTTGAGTTTTCCGTTCTTTTCGGTGTTTACGATAACGCCGATATAGTCCTCGGCGCCATCCTTTTTACCGAGAGCCACGACGGAAATTTTTCCGCCCGCGCCGTAGTCGCCCTGCGCCGTTTCTTCTACCGACCAGACGTAACCGTCGAGTTTGGGGTACACCCCGACGAGATCGTCGGCGCCCGCTTCGACGTATAAAAGGAAGTTGAGTACGGACAGCATGAGCGCGCACACGACGGCAATCACGGTAAGCGTTGCCACGCAACGCAAAGTGCTTTCTTTTTTAGCCATTGTTGCCCTCCTTTGCGGCTTTCGCCTTCTTTTCGGGCTTGACGTAGCCGAAGGGCTTGGGCGCGATAAATCTGTCGATAAGCGGAACGGTGATATTCATCAAAAGTATGCAGTAAGAAACCGATTCGCCGCCCGTTATCCCGCGGAACAGCCCCGTGAGAACGCCGAGAACGGCAAAATACACGATATTTCCGAGCATGGTGTTGGGCGTGGTGACGTAGTCGGTCGCCATAAAGATAGCTCCGAGCATAAGTCCGCCCGAGAGTATCGACGGCAAAAAGATAGAAAAGTCGAGTTTATAAAGCGAAAGCGTAAGCCCCGCGACCAAAATATAAATCGTAGGATATTTCCAGTCGATAACGCCGCGGATAACGAGATACGCGCCGCCCGCAAGAAGGCAAAGCTTGCTCGTTTCGCCGATACTGCCGGCTATACCCGTTCCGATGAGAAGGTCGACGAGCGAAGGTACCGCGCTTTCGGAAGGCGCTATAGCGCCGATAGACGGAGCAAGCCAACCGCCGCTTACCGCCGTGCCGAAGCTCATCATCAGAAATACTCTTCCCGCGATGGCGGGGTTTACGAAGTTCTTACCCGTGCCGCCGAACAGCATTTTGACGACGCCTACGGCAAATATTCCGCCGAGAAGCGGCGCGTACCAAGGCGACTGCGAGCCGAGATTTAAACCGAGAAGCAAACCCGTCACCGTCGAAGTGAAATCGTAAGTAGCCGTTATGCGCTTGATATCTTCCTTTTTGACGAAAAGTCTGTACAAAACTTCCGTTCCGACGGACGATAGGAGCGCTATCGCCATAACGAGCGCCGCGCGCCAGCCGAAAAAGACTACACCTGCGACGGCGGCGGGAGATAAAGCGATAAGAACGTCTATCATTATGCGGCGCGTTGAAGCGTTACCGCGCACGTGCGGGGTGTTGGATATGATCAATCTTTCCATTATTTGCCCCCTTGCGCGCTTATTTCACGCAGTTTTTTCTTGCAATACTGAATACTTCCGACGAGATCGCGTTTTGCGGGACACACGTAAGCGCACGCGCCGCACTCTATGCAGTTCATCGCGCCGTATTCGCCCGCGCGCTCGTATTTTTGTTCGAGCGTGAACAGGTCTATGTACATAGGCATAAGCTTCATCGGGCATGCCTTGGCGCAACGCGAACAGTTGATGCACGCCGAAGGCTCGCGCACGTTGGCTTCCTTATCGGTAAGTATTAAAAGTCCCGAATCGGTTTTTTTCGCGTAGCCGTTGACGAACGGCAAAACTTTACCCATCATCGGCCCGCCGGCAACAGCTTTTATCGCGTCGTCGGTCATTCCGCCGCAAAAGGCAAGTATTTCCGTGTACGGCGTTCCGTTCGCCACGAGAAGGTTTTTCGGCGTTTTTACGCCTTTGCCCGTTACCGTCATAACCCTTTCGTACAGCGGACGGCGCTCTTTTATCGCTTTATATATCGCGCGCGCAGTCTGAACGTTAAGAACGCACACGCCCGTTGACGCGGGCAGTTTGCCTATTCCGACTTTTCTGCCCGTCACGGCGAATATGAGCTGTTTTTCGCCGCCTTGCGGATATTTCTTTTTGAGCGGAACGACGTTAAGGTCGTCGAACGACGAAAGCTTTTCGATAACGTCGGGCTTGTTGTCTTCGACTCCGACGAATATCTTCGCGCCGCCGAGCGCTTTGGATGCAAGCCTTGCGCCTTCGACGAACTGCTCGGTGTATTCGATAAGCACCCTGTGGTCGCACGTAAGATATGGCTCGCACTCCGCGGCGTTGATAAGCAAAACGTCTATCTTTTCCTTTGGCGTGATCTTGACGAAGGTCGGAAAACCCGCTCCGCCGAGCCCTACGATACCCGCTTCGCCCACGCGTTTGGCGATAGCCGCGCCGTCGCTATCGTCTATCTCGTCGAGAAGGACTTCTTCGTCTTTAAAATCGTTCTTTACGACGATAAACGTCTGCATACCAGCGTTAGTGGCAAGTTTTTTTACGGCTTCGACTTCGCCCGAAACGCTCGAATACACGTTCGCGCTGATAAAGCCGTCCTGACTTGCTATAAGCTGACCTTTTTTAACTGCGTCGCCTTCGGAAACTACGGGCACGGCGGGTTTTCCGATATGCTGTTGCACGGAAATAAACACTCTCTCGGGCGCAGGCATAACTTCAATCGCGCTGCCGCTCGATAAAGCCTTCATATCAGGAACGTGCACGCCGCCTTTGAAGGTTGACTTTGATAATACTGGCAAGGCTATTATCTCCTTTTGTTTTTTACCGCGCGTAACGCGGCGGAAAAAGCCGATTTTCGACTGTTTTTTATGATGGTTTTAAGCGTTTTCAACGTCTTTTTCGTTGAGTTTTTGAATATGTTCGCGGCGTTTTAAAACGAAGAACGCGGCAAGCCCCGTAATCGTACCCGCCAAAGCCCCCGCTATCGCAAGATATGGCGCGTAATAAATAACGCTTGCTTGCGTAACCATGCCGAAAACGGCAAGTTGCGTAAGGTTATGAATCACCGCCGAAAGCGCGCACACGGCGCAAATACTTATTTTATCGGGCAGAAATCTTACGAATACGAACGCGACAAGAAGCGATATAAGCCCCGCGGGCGCAGAATATAAAACCTGCGAAAACCCGCCGAAAACCGCCGCGAGCAAGATTTTCGCCGCAAGCGTTATCAAAGCTTCGGGAAGCCCGAACCAAATAAGACAAAGCATCGTAAAAATATTAGCGAGCCCTATCTTCGCTCCGGGGATAAATAGCGGCGGCAAAAGGCTTTCCAAGATGAACGATATAAGCGATAAAGCCGTCAATAAGGCGATTATCGCCACTTTTTTGCTTTTAGTCATACGCTCACCCCACCAACGGATCGTCGATTTTATCGACGAACTTTATCACGAGCGAGTGCGGCGAACAGATTATGCTTCCCGACGACAACTTCATCCTTTCGCAATGTTTGCCCGAGCAGTCGGCGGAAACGATAGTCGCGTCACGCTCTTTATCGTTCACCGATAAAACGTTATAACCGTTATCGCAAGTTATCCTGAAAGTTCCGTCGCTTTGAACGGTCACGCGGTCGCCGTAGACAAGATAACCGCCGCCGAAGGTATATTCGAGCACCTTTTCTCCCGAAACGTAAACTTCAAAACCCTTACCCGAAGTTTTACCCGAAAACGCAAAGCTTGCGGCGATAAGTAGGGATATAAGCGCGTAAACTGCAATATCGAGCGGACGGAAAGGCTTTTTACCAAGATAATTCTCCGCCCTTTTCATAGCTTCTCCACCGTAAACGCTTCGTTTAAAAGCGTAAAGTTTTCAAGGTCGGTATACACCTTGTTATCGTTCGTTACGAGAACGAAGTTCATGTTTGAATTTTTCAGATATTCGAGCGCCCTTTCCCGCCCGTAAATGACGAGCGCGGTGGCGAGCGCGTCAGTTTCCGCTCCGCTGTTTCCTATAAGCGTTACCGAAGCAAGGTCCGTTTCGGCGGGCGCGCCGACGGACGCGTCTATTATATGGTGATAAACTTTTCCGTCCGTTATGTAACTGTTTTCGTAAGTTCCGCTGGTTGCGACGAACTTATCCTTAACCGCAACGCGGGCAAAACTAACGCGGAAATCGCTCGTCGGGTCGACTACGCCGAGCGACCACTCTTTTCCGTCTTTTGTCGAAAGGTACATACTGCTCCCGCCGAGCGAGATATACGCGCCTTTTATTCCGCTTTCTTCAATAAGGCTTTCGGCAACGTCGCACGCGTAGCCCTTGGCTATTGCCGAAAGGTCTACTTCAAAGTTATACGATACGCCGTTGACGGTCGCCGCCGCCCCGCGTTTCACGGCGTAAAACTTTCCGCCGTCCGTTATCAGTTCGTAGGGAAGGCTTTGCGCCTGCTCGCGAAACGCCGCGATATACTCTTCTTTCGGCAAAGGTAAACCGCCGTCCGTCCGCTCTCTGTCGTAAACGTAGCTCGGGCTGTACCCGTCGTCGGCAAAGCGTGAAGTAAAACCCCATAGGTCTGTCAACCTGTACGCGGACGGAGTGAACGCTCCGCCGGTCGCGTGATAATAGTACAACGCCTTTTCCATAACCGAATACGCTATCCCGTCTATCTCGACGCGTTCGCCTTCGCTTGCGGCGTTGAACCTGAAAACGCTTCCGCCGCCTTCGACGGACAGTTCGTACTCTATCTTTTCAAACTCGGAGTTTATCCTGCCTACGAGCCCGTCGCGAGCGGAAGAAGAATGTTCCGACGAGATGACGAGCGTTACGGGCGCGCCGAAAAAGTCTTTAAGATACAGCTGTTCGCTCTTTTCAAGATGACAGCCGTAAACCGTTGCGACCGACGCCGTGACACAAGCAAAAGCCGCAACTTTTTTCAACAATGCGCGCATCCGATTACCTGCCTTTAAAGTCTGAAAAAGGGCAGAATGCCCCTATTTTTATTTTATTATACTCCACAACACAGCCCGTGTCAAGACGCAAAACGCGGCATATCCCTATTTTGTATATATCCGTCCGCTTTTTACCGCCCCGAAACGATAATTATCTCCGCACTTTCCGGTCACGCAAATAA
>CACXHH010000023.1 GCA_902767455.1 uncultured Eubacteriales bacterium | reverse complement strand
TATCGAAGTCGTCGCCGCCGAGCATGTTGTTGCCGTTGGTAGCTAAAACTTCAAATACGCCGTCGCCTATATCCATAATGGATACGTCGAACGTGCCGCCGCCAAGGTCGTATATTATGACTTTGTGCGATTTTGTATCTTTGTCAAGGCCGTACGCAAGAGCCGCCGCCGTCGGTTCGTTGATAACGCGAAGGACGTTAAGACCTGCTATTTTACCTGCATCTTTGGTCGCCTGACGCTGGCTGTCGGTAAAGTACGCCGGGCAAGTGATTACCGCGTCGGTTACCGTGCCGCCGAGATAAGCTTCCGCGTCCTTTTTGAGTTTAGTAAGGATCATCGCGGAAATTTCCTGCGGGGAATACTTCTTATCGTCGATAGTGACTTTGTAGTCGGATCCCATATGTCTTTTAATGGAAACGACCGTTCTGTCGCTATTGACGACCGCCTGACGTTTTGCTATCTGACCGACGAGCCTTTGCCCGTCTTTCTGAAAACCTACTACCGAAGGAGTCGTTCTCGAACCTTCGGCATTTGCGATAACTACCGGTTCGCTGCCTTCCATAACGGCAACGCAAGAGTTAGTCGTTCCTAAATCTATACCTATAACTTTTCCCATAATATATCTCCTTTTGTTTTATTTTATTTCTATGTATTCGGCGGTGTTTATTGCGTCACGATAACTTGCGCGTAACGCAACATTTTTCCGCTTAATTTATAGCCTTTCTTGTATACAGTCTTAACTGTGTTCGCCTGCTCGCCGTCAGATGCCGCAACGGTCGCGATAGCTTCGGCGACGGTCGGATCGAACGGTTTGCCGATAGGGTCTATCTCTTCGACGCCTATCGCCGCAAGCGACTCAGAAAACTGTTTCTTGATAAGAGTAACGCCTGCCTTCGTCTTTTCGTCAAGTTCGACGGATAAAGCCCTGTCAACGCTGTCACCGATGACGAGAAGAAGCGTTATCGCGTCTTTCTTTCCGTCAAAATAAGCCGTCTGCCTCGTTTCGGCGTTACGTTTTTTGAAGTTCTCGAATTCGGCGGCGGTACGATACCAGCTGTCTTTGTTAGATAAACTTTCCTTTTCGGCGGCGGCGAGCTTTTCTTCGAGTTCGACCGTCTTTTTATTGAGCGAATTTATAAGCTCGTAGTATTCGGAAAGCATCTGAACGGCTTCTTCTTTCGTTAAAGCCTCGAAATTCATCTTTTCGTCTTGCTCATCGACAAGCGCTTCATTTGCCTTTTCAGCGGCGTTTAAAGGCTTTTCGTTGAACTTTTTTTCGTTTTTTTCTTTATTCTTATTCATAATCACCACTTTGAAACGATAGACTCTAAAATTTTCCCGACGTTTTCGAGCACGGAAACGACTTTTTTATAGTCCATTCTCGTCGGCCCGATAACGCCGTAAGTGCCTATCTTCACACCGTTGGTAAGATACGTCGCGGTAACGACGGAGCAGTCGCTCGGGATATCGTCGTAACCGTCGGAACCTATTTTGATGTTTATCATTATATCTTTTCCGTCGGCGGACATCAAATCCACGAGTTTGTCTTTTGAAGTTACCACGCTCATCAGACTTTTTACGTTGTCAATGTCCGAATACTCGGGATGAGCGAACATCTTTTCTTCGCCTTCGAGGACGACTTCGCCTTCGGACGCGATGTATTCGCGCAGCGCTTCGACGACTTTGAAAAACACTTCCTTATAAGCTTGGAATTCTTCGACCGTTTCCGAAAACTTCATCGAACATATCTCGTTGAAAGTTTTGCCCGATATCACGTTTTCGAGAAGTTGGTTGAGCTCGCCGAGCGTATCGTCCGTCATGCCGTCGGGAAGCGCGATAACGCTGTCCTTTAAAAGTTTGTTGTCGGTCACTATCACGAGTAGAGCTTCGCTTTTGCGCACCCTGAACATTTTGACCGAACGAATTATCTCTTCGCTGTCGCGAGCGGAAAGCGCTACGGACGTATATTGAGTGAGTTCGCTTATAACCTTTGCGGCAGACTTTAAAATGTCGTCAACGTCTTTGGAACGGTTCGTAAAGGCTTCTTCGATATACTCGAGCTCCTTTTCGGAAAGCTTTTCCTTTACCATCAACTCGCTTACGTAAAGCTTGTAGGCTTCGATTGACGGAACTCTGCCGGCGGAAGTGTGCGGCTGCATGAGATAGCCGAGCTCTTCAAGCGTTGAAAGCTCGCTCCTGACGGTTGCGGAACTTACGGTCGTCAGATGTTTTTCGGTAATGCTTTTGGAGGAAACAGGTACCGCCGTCTGAATATAATCGTCAATAACGTATTGAAGGATTTTTTTCTTTCTTTCCGAAAGTTCCATCTTTTGGCAAATCTCCGTAAAGAGTGTTAGCACTCGAAGCCCTTGACTGCTAACTTTGGCTATATCTTACACCCTTTATTATATATTGTCAAGCGATTTTATATAAAAAATTCAAAAAAATTTTCAATTCGCAAAATAAAAAAGAAACGGACGTAAAATCCGCTTCTTTAAAAGATTTTCGGGTAAAATAGGATAAAACCGTTTACCAGATGAAATTATATTTGGCGCATTCGCCGTTGTCGACGACGACGTCGATACCCGTCGCGCTCTTGTTTACGACAGTCATAAAATAAGCCCACTCGGCTATCTCTTCGGCGCCCGCCCATTTGTTGAGCAACGTTTCGTTTTTTACGGCTTCATAAAGCATTTCGTCGTACAGAATATGCTCGTTCAAAGACGTGATGACTCCGCCCGGAGAGAGTGAGTTACAAGTTGCCCCGTATACGGAAATTCGTTGAGCGACGTTTTTTGAATATGCTATCACGCCGCCCTTGCTCGCGGCGTATTCCTTGAATTCCGCGCCCGTCGTTCCGCTCGTGGAAGCAATCATCAGAACTGACTTTATCGAAGGTTGAAAGGCGTATTTTTCGGTAACGTTCATCGTTCCGACGAGATTGACGTTGATATCTTCAAGCGACTGCGTCTGCACGCCCGCGTTATTGATAAGTATTTCAACGCCGTCGATTTCAGGCAGCTCTTTGCT
>CACXHH010000022.1 GCA_902767455.1 uncultured Eubacteriales bacterium | reverse complement strand
CAAACCTTAAAAAGACGATAAAGGAAATACTCGATAAGGCGGAGAAAAAGCCTATCGACTCTCCCGCCGTACTGATGGTGATAGGCGTAAACGGCGTCGGCAAGACGACTTCTATCGGAAAGCTTGCAAATTATTACGTAAAAAACGGTAAAAGCGTCACTATTGCCGCCGCAGACACCTTCCGCGCCGCGGCTTCCGATCAGCTTACCGTCTGGGCGGACAGAGCGAAGGTTAGAATAATCAAGCAAGGCGAAGGCTCCGATCCTTCAGCCGTAGTATTCGACGCCGTAGCTTCGGCAAAATCGAGAAATACAGACGTTCTTATAATCGATACCGCAGGCAGGCTTCACGTTAAAGCAAACCTTATGGAAGAGCTCAAAAAGATGTCGCGTATAGTTACGAGAGATTATCCCGAAGCGACCTTCTATAAGTTTATCGCGCTTGACGCAACCACAGGTCAAAACGCTTTGTCGCAAGTCGAACTGTTTAACGAAGCCGTCGGTATCGACGGTATAATCCTAACTAAACTCGACGGTTCGGCAAAAGGCGGTTTCGTCTTATCTCTTGCCGATAAACTCGGCGTTCCCGTTTACTTCGTAGGCGTCGGCGAAGGTATCGACGATATCGAAGAATTCAATTCCGAATCATTCAGCGAGGCAATTATTTAATGTTATCCGTGAAAAAGAAAGTCGGGCGCAAAACGGCTTGGTATCAACTTGATAACGCGGCAAAGATCTATCCGCCGACGGCTTCCGAAAAACGCGCGCACGTATTTTGTTTTTCCGCGATAATTTCAGAAGAAGTCGACCCGTTTTCGCTTCGCGAAGCAGTTGTCAAAACTCTCGCGCATTATCCCACGTTCAAGACTAAACTTATGCGCGGGCATTTTTGGTATTATCTTGAACAGAACGACAAACCCGTCAAGGTATTCAAAGAAGAAGCCGACTATCTCAATTCGATAGATTACAAGGAAAACAACGACTATCTGTTTCAGGTCTTATATATCCGAAACAAAATAACCGTAAAATTTTTCCACGCATTAACGGACGGAACCGGCGGGTTCAACTTTTTTAAATCACTTCTCGCAACTTATTTCGTCGTTATCGGCAAAAGCGTAGACACCGAAGGGCTGATAAAGCCTATCGACGAACCCGCCACCGCTATCGAAGGCGAAGACAGTTTCATCGCTTACCGCAATCAATCAAACGAGAAAAAGAAAAAGATATTTAAACCTTATCATATCATCGGTAAGCCGTTCGATTACGACGGCTGCGGAATGATCACCGCGAAAATCGATATGAAGCAGTTAAAGCTCTTATCTAAAAGCGCCGGTGTAACGGTTACGGCGTACCTTGCGGCGTTATATTCCTTTTCGGTTTTCAATTCTTTTTTAAAGGACCGCAGGATCAACAATAAACTCGTATCCGTCCTTATTCCCTGTAATTTACGCAAAAAATACGGTGGTGAAACTCAACGCAATTTTACTATGTTCGCAAGGTTTTCTTACGACTATAATAATTACGAAAGCGATATGACGGTCGACAAACTCGCCGAAATTTGCCAGCAACAGATGTCGGAGGATCTTAAAACTTCTAATCTTGACAAGATGATCGACGACAACGTCAAAACGGAGAAGAATTTTCTCATCAAGATAACGCCGCTGCCCGTTAAAAACCTGATTATGCGGCTTGCTTATTCAAAGGTAGGCGAAGTATTGCAGACGGTAAACTTAAGCAATATCGGGCTTACCGAACTTCCCGAAAGCATTACGCCGTATATCAAAGACGTAACTTTTGCCATCGCGCCGACTTTTTCGTGCAATCATCAGGTAGGCGTTATAGGTTATAACGATAATCTTTACGTGACGTTTACGAGAGCTTACGTAGAAACGGAACTTGAAAAATTCTTTATAAGATATCTCACTTCAAACGGCGTTCACGTAGAAGTATCGAGCAACTACTGGGAGAGTCAGCCATGAAAAAATGTCGTTATTGTAAGATCGACGTCGATACCGACAAGAATTTCTGTCCTATCTGTTTCAATCGGCTCGACAACGTTGACGAAACTTCCGCTTCCATTTACACTTTAAGGAAACGCAACGAGAGCAGAATTAAAAATTCAAGCTTTTTGCTTAAATTATTTCTGTTTATTACCGTCGTTTCAATGCTTGCGTGCGTTATCGTAAACGTAATCGTAACCCCGCAAGTTTCGTGGGCTCCCGTAGTAATATTCGGCGAATTATATATCTGGGTGCTCGTTAAACACACGATATTTTCGCATAGAAGCGTCTTTAAAAAGGTGTTTTTACAGGTGCTTCTGATAATACTCGTACTCGTTTTTGCCGAAAGGCTTTCGATAAGCGACTGGCTTATCCCGTACGTTTATCCGTCTTTCGCTCTTGCCGTCGTTGCGGCTCTTACGACCGTTTTGCTCGTAAGCCCCAAGCGAAGCGAATTCGTGTTCGGTTTTACCATAATAGTTATTTTAATGACGATAGTGTCGTCGGTATTTTTGATTTTTAAATTTACCGAACGATATAAACTTTTAAACTTCCTGAACGTGGCGATAAGCCTTGCAACTGTTTTCGGGTACGTTTTATTCGGCTTTGACTCTATCAAATACGAGTTGTCGAAAAAATGGCATCTTTGATATTATTTTTACATAATTTTTTGTAATATGGCAAAAAAGACTTCAAAGAAAAAGTATTCCCGCAGCGCGATATCGACGATAATTTTCGTTCTGATAGTCGTCGTTTTAGCGCTCGCTTATTATTTCTTAAGACCGCAACTGAATAAAATACTCAGCAACAGAACGAATAACGCCGATTCTTCTGCTTCGACGAGCGTAAACCAGATCATCAAGCAGGCGAAAAACGACGGCGATCTTAAAGTTCATTTTATAAGCGTTGGTCAGGCGGACAGCATTTTTATAGAGTTTCCGACGGGCGATACGATGCTTATCGACGCGGCGGAAGCTTCGTCATCCGATAAGGTAGTAAGTTACGTTTCTTCGCTCGACGTAAAAACCATTGATTACGTTTTACTGACTCATCAGGACGCCGACCACGCGGGAGGCATGGAAGCCGTTTTCAAAAACTTTGAAGTTAAAAACGCTTTACGTCCCGCCGTTTACTCCAAGTACACCAAATACGATCTTCCAGCGGATTTTAACGTAGGAAAATCAGACTCAACTTCTAAAGCTTCAACGACAAAAACTTATTACAACTACTTGAAAAGCATTTACGAAGAGCCCGGGTGCAAGTGGTCGGTTTTCAATAAGGACAGCGATATTATCTTTACGGCAAACGACGAAAGCGGAGAGTATTCTTACGACTGTACGCTCGATTTTTTAACTCCCACGGCGGCGCCCGAAGATATCGCTTACAAAAAGGAAAACAACTTTTCTCCTATAATTTTGCTTGAATACGCGGGCAGAAAACTTCTTCTTACGGGTGACGCCGAAAAGGAAGTAGAACAGGAACTTATCGCTTATTATTCCGGATACGACAAAGATTATTTCGACGTCGACTTTTTAAAAGTAGGACATCACGGCTCAAAAACTTCTTCAACGGAAAACTTCATTTCTTTAATTAAACCGGAATATTCGATCATTTCTTGCGGGCTTGACTCCGAGAGCCAAAAGTATTGCCCTTGGCAAGTTACGCTCGATACCTTAAAAGACGCCGATTCCACCGTTTACAGAACCGATCTTCAAGGAAATATCGTTCTTACCGTTTCAAAGGACGGAACGTTCAGAATTCAAACGGAAAGAGAGTGCAACGATTACTCGTTGATGCTTACGGGATACGCCCCGACAGAACCATAAAAAAACTGCTCGTTTCAAAACGAGCAGTTTTTTTGATAAATAATTATCGATCATTCTCTTTCGGAGTCGGTACCTGCGTTGGCATAACCTTCAAGGACTTTGCCGATGATATATTCACGCGTTTCGGTGTTGATGGGATGGGCGATATCTTTATGCGTGTTATCTGCGCCTTTTTTGCTCGGCATTACGACGAAAAGTCCGTTTGCACCTTCGATAACTTTCAAATCGTGCACGACAAAACAACCATCGATAGTTATCGAAGCTATAGCTTTAATGTGGCTGTCTTCTTTTGTGACCGGTTTTACTCTTACATCTGTAATTTCTATCATAATTTACCCCTGTACGTAAGACAATTAACTGTCTTAACGTATAAATAATACTACATAAATAATTATTTTTCAACAATTTTTTATAACTTTTTTTTAAAAATTTAATAATTAACGACTTTTTACACAACTTTTCGACATATTTTTGAAATATGTAGAATATCTTTTATAAGAAAAAGGTCGTTATAGTGGATTCGGTTTTTAAAAAAGATATTAAAGTTTATTTTATAGGCATAGGCGGGATAGGTATGTCGG
Organism: uncultured Eubacteriales bacterium; assembly: GCA_902767455.1. GTDB lineage: Bacteria > Bacillota > Clostridia > Christensenellales > Borkfalkiaceae > UBA4636. Next base: position 3,516 of record CACXHH010000022.1, on the reverse strand, counting down.
CTCTTGCGGCGTATCTTAAGGATCAAGGCTTCAGGGTTTTCGGCAGTGACAGGGCGTATAATGTTAATTGCGAAAAGCTCGCTTTAAAAGGCGTAAAAGTATATAAAACGCATAGTGAAAAAAATTTGAAAGACGTAGACGTCGTTATAGTCAATTCGGCGATAAACGACGATAACGTCGAACTTGCTTACGCAAAGAAGAACAAACTGCCGATTTTTACCCGCGCAGAGCTTTTAAAACTGATTTCCGACAGATTCCGAACGACGATCGGCATCGCCGGCTCGCACGGAAAAACGACGATGACTTCGCTCGTATCGCATATTTTGTATTTATCCGATAAAAAATTTACTTCATTTATCGGCGGAAACGACAAAAAGCTCGGCAACTACTTTAATCGCGGAGAAGAAATACTCGTTTCGGAAGTATGCGAATTCAAGAAAAATATCGATTATTTCAGCCCGAGTATAGGCGTAGTTTTAAACGTAGACAACGACCATCTCGATTCTTACGACGGATTAGATCAATTAAAATCAGCTTTTTTATCTTATCTCGACAGAAGCGTTTGCCCCGTGGTGAACGCCGACGACAAAACGCTTTCGTCATATCCGAAATCGGTCACTTTCGCTATAACCGACAAATCGGCGGAATACGTTTCAAAAGAAAGTTTCTTCGGCAAAACGGCTTCATTTACGCTCTTAAAGAACGGAAAAACTTTTTTAAGGATCAAAAGCAAGCTCGAAGGCAAACACAACGTCTATAATATTCTTGCCGCGGTTGCCGTTTCCGATACCTTGGGGATAAACAAAAGGATAATTAAACGAGCCGTCGCGTCGTTTGACGGCGTTAAAAGGCGGAACGAATTTTTAGGTACGATAAACGGCGCGAAGTGTTACGGCGATTACGCTCACCATCCGCGAGAGATCGAAGCATATATCAACGCTTTGAACGTAAAGAATAGTAATCGCGTTTATTTCGTGTTTCAACCGCATACGTATTCGAGAACGAGAATACTCTTCAACGAGTTCGTAGTGGTGCTGTCACGGCTTAAAAACCTGTATCTGTACAGAACATATTCGGCAAGAGAAGAAGTTGACGAAAAGTATTCGGCAAAGGCTTTGGCAAAAGCTGTTTCCGGAAGCGAATACTACGACAGTTTTGACGAACTTATGAATAATCTCAAAAAGAGAGTAAAAAAAGGCGACAAGGTATGTTTCGTCGGCGCCGGCGATGTTTACGACCTTGCCGTAGAGCAAATAGAAAAAGGTCTCTGACGAGACCTTTTTTTTAAATAAAATAGTTGTCTTTATCGAGTTTCAGATACTTGATAAACAGATAAATCGGCATATCGAGAATAAGCATCGTCGGGTAAACGATATATCTTATAACCGACTGTTGATCTGAAAAATCAAGGTTTGAAAGCACGCAGCAAACGATCATTATAAGAATAAGATTGAGCATTATGATCGCAACGAGCTCTACTGCCGATTTAAAAGTCGGAACGGAAGGGATCTTTTTGTCTTTCTTGATAGAATACGTAATCCCGGTAACGAGCGGATGAAGCGCCGCTACGAGCAAAAATACGAGATAGGGGAATATCGTAAGGTTTGCCGCCTGAGCCGTCGTAAAGTACAAAACGAACGTTTCAACGGCGATTATAAGAAAGAAAATAAGCGCCGAGTGGAATAAGAGCTTATTTATAAGTATTCTGTCCGTGTCGCGTTTGACTTCGGAAGAAGATATCTTTACTTTGAAGCCTTCGCTGTCAGCCATGCTCTTGACGTCGCTGAAATCGTAATAATTATGATGGACGGTCGTAATTCTCTCTTGAGAACGCGGGGTTTCAACGGCGGTTTCGCGGCGCTGTTTTTCACGGCGTTCAACCGTTTGTTCTTTCGTAACGTGCGCTTTTTTAGGCTGTTGTTTGGTTTGTTTTTGTTTTTCGGTCTTTCTCTCGTCGATAGGTTCGTTTTTGTTGAAGAAAGTATTTATATCGAAACCTTCTTTATAATCGACAACGACCGTTTTTTCTTCTTTTTGTTCGGGAGCGGTATAAAAAATACGTGATAAAACGTTCTTATAATCGGTTGCGGGCATTGATTCGGGATCAAATCTGTCGTCTTTATCTCCGGGGTTTTCAGGGGGTAATACGACGGATTTAGCCGCTTGTTTCTGCTCTTCGCGAATATCGTTTCTTTCGGTTTCGTTCGGCTTGATATCCGAAGCTTTTATAACGCTTGCGGTGATTATCGTTTTATTATCGCTTGATTTATTGACCGTTTCAGTAGACTTTTCCTGCGTGGATATTACCGACGTTTCGCTTTCTTTTTTATCGGATACGGAAGCTGACTCGCGTTTTTCGGCGTTATCGTAGATGGGGTAATCTTCCGCGTCGGAAATAAACGCGGGGATAGATTCATCCTTTTTTTCATAGTTTTCGTCACGCGTGATTATATCCGATTGAGTATAATCGATAAGCGTAAAGAAGTCGTAATTGTCGGGCGTTTTGTCACGAGAAGCGTGTTTTTCGGTGTGTTTCGGTTCTTCCGCGTCAACGACAGCCGTTTCCGATTCTTCGCGTTTTTCGGCATTTTTTGCGATTTCTGCGCCGTTTTCAACGCGTGAATTTTGAGAAGAAGTCGTTTGCTCTTCTTCCTGGCTGTGCGAATACAAGAACTTATTTAAAGCTTCTTCGGGAGAAAGTTCGTCTTCCGTAGACGGCTGAGTTACTACTTCGTCGTTACGGCGGGCGGTTGAAGGCGTTTTCTTCGTTGCGGGCGCTTCGGGAACTTCTATAAGCGTGTTTATAAGAGCGCGCGAATAAGTCCATTTATCCTTGTTTTCGTCGATATAAACTTTTCCTTTTTCGGTAAGCTGATAAAACTTTCTTCTTACGCCGTCGGGTGTGTTGGAAGTGCGGTATTCTGTGACGTAACCTTGTTTTACTATTCTCTGAAGACACGAATAAAAAGTGCCTTGTTTAAGCTCAAAACCGCCACCGGCACGTTCTTCGATCTCTTCTTTTATCTGAGCGGTGTGCTTGTCCGAATCTATAAGCGATAAAAGTATTATCGTATCGATATGACCGCGCAGCATCTCGCTTGGAATATTATCCATAATAAACCACAAAATCCTTTATTATTCTTATAAATTATATCATTATTACGTCTGCTTGTCAATACATATAAAAATATTTTTCGATTTTTAAAACGTCTTATATTTTATTTGAATAAAATCGTAGACATATTCGTTTGACGGTGCTATAATATAATTATGCGAAAAACAAATTATTTTACGAATTGATATTGCGTTACGTCATTATCTTAAAATATAATAATATTGAAAAACTTATATTTTTGCAAAGTTTTTTCAAATTATTCTTTTTTATTGTAAAATTGCCGTATCTATTCGTAAAAGTTGTGTTTTACGCATAGATAAAGATTTTACGCAAAAGCGTTAAAAATAATAAAAAAGAGTTCGCCTAACGGAGAGAATAAAACAAGATGAAGAAAAACGATT
>CACXHH010000021.1 GCA_902767455.1 uncultured Eubacteriales bacterium | reverse complement strand
TAAAAATCTAAATCCGCAAAAAAAAAAAAAAAAAAAAGTGTACGTAAATTATAGCAGATACTTACGCTTTAGGCAAGCGTTTTTGCCGTTTTGTTTTACGGCGTTTTCTCGCTTTTGCGGTAAATCGTCTGGTAAGTCTGCGATATTTGACGGCTTTTTTCGTAAATAGCGAAAAAAGAGTTAATTATTATTGTAATTTTCCGAAAAATAATGTAAAATAATAAAGACGGGTGTCAGATCGCGTTATAAAACTTCGTTCGGCGCCCGCAAATCGTTTATATTTTCAGACGAAAGGACTTGTGACGTATGGCTGATATAGAGATAATAAATCTTAAAAAAGTATACACGGGCGGAAAAGTCGCCGTTGAAAACTTCAATCTCACTATCGACGGCGGTGAGTTCGTCGTCCTTTTAGGACCGACGGGCGCGGGTAAGACGGCGGTTTTGCGTACGCTCTGCGGGCTTGACGAAGTTTCGGGCGGCGAGATAAAACTAAACGGCGAAGTCATCAACGAAAGCCTTCCCAAAGACAGGAATATGGCGGTGCTCTTCAAATCTGTCGGGCTTTATCCGTATCTTAACGTTTACGACAACCTTGCGTTCGGTCTTAAAATGCGCAAGATGCCGCGCGCGGCTATCGAACAGAGAGTTTACTTCGTCGCCAAGCTTTTGGGGATAGGAAATATTCTCGGCAAAAAGCCCAAGGCGCTTTCGGCGCTCGAAAGAGTCAAAGTTTCTATCGGAAGAGCCGTCATGCGTCAGTCTAAGCTTATTCTTATAGACGATCCGCTCTCCGGGTTTGACGATAATCTCAAAACGGAGCTCAAAAACGAGATACTTAAAGTTCAGCAAAGGCTGAAAGTAAACGTTCTGTACAGCACGAAGGACGCCGCCGAAGCGCTCACCCTTGCCGACCGTATCGTATATATGGAAGAAGGCAAGATCGTTCAGGTCGGCACTCCCGTAGAAATATACACGCGCCCAGCCACTGTCGCAGAAGCGCTTTACGTCGGCACGCCGAAAATAAACCTTATCGAAGGCAAGATATCCGAGCGTGAAGGAAAGAATTATTTTGCTTTCGCGGGCGGAGAGATGGAAACGGATAAGCGTACCTGCTCGCGCGCGTACCTTGCCGTCCGCCCCGAAAATGTCGTAGCGGGCGGACAGTTCAAAGCTACGGCTTCCGCCAAAGAGCAGATAGCGGAAGATAAATTCCTTACAGAGTTTACCTTTGAAAACGACTCGAAAACTTACCTTGCGTTGACTGAAACCAAGCTCGAAGGCGAAGTTTCTTTAAGCTTTAACGACGTTTTGTTCTTCGACGCGAAAACCGAACTCGCGTTATAAATAATATATTGCCGACCGCTTTTTGAAGCGGTCTTTTTTTGTGCAAAAAATACCGATAACGGGCTTATAGGCGGTTTTTTCGATAAAAAAAGAGTAATTGCGACAAAAAGGTACGAGATACTTTTATCGTTATAGTTTATTATAACCTTATGGCAAGGAAAATAGTCGTGACTTCGGGAAAGGGCGGCGTAGGCAAAACGACCGTCTGCGCTCTTTTGGGCGAAAATCTCGCAAGGCTTAACAAAAAAGTGATAATACTCGACCTTGACTTTTCTCTCAACAATCTCGACGTCGTGACGGGCGTTGAGGACAAGGTCGTCTACGACGTTTCGGACGTGGTCGACGGGCGTTGTCGAGTCAAACAGGCTATCGTAAAGGTCGACAGAAACCTTTCGGTGATACAGTCGGGAAGGGGCGCGGGCGCGGCGACGAGCGGGCAGAGCGTAAGGCTTCTGATAGACGGGCTTAACGCTTACGACTTCGTTCTTTTGGATTGCCCCGCGGGAGTTGACGAAGGATTTATGCGCGCCGTTTCGGCGGCGGACGAAGCAATCGTCGTGGTAAACCCTTCGCTTTCCAGCCTTCGCGACGCCGATAAGGCGATAAATATACTTATGCAATATAAGCTCAAAAGCGTTTCGGCGGTCGTGAACAGGGTGCGCGGCGATCTCGTTCTGAACGGAAAGGAATTATCCGTGGAAGATATCGCGGACGTTATCAAGATACCCGTTATCGGCGCCGTGCCCGACGACGACAGAGTTCTTACCGCCGAGGGTACCGACGTGTACGGGCGGGCAATGCACGCGTTCAAGCTGCTTGCCAAACGTATTATAAAAGGCGACGGAAAGATATACGACTGCACGAGCTTTTATCGCGGGCCGATAGGCTCGATAAGGGCTGCGTTGAAAAGGAGCGTGTAAATAATGCGTGACGAGCGTGAAAGAATAGCGAGAATGATCGAAAACGACCGCTACGGCTTCGTGAGCGGAACGAAGGACGTTATCCGTTCCGACCTTGAAACTTTGTTGAACGAGTATTTTTATATCCCCGACGGCGTGAAGATAGAGTTTGACAAAAAAGGCGACAGATTCGACGTGAAGATTACGGCGAACGGTTGCGCTTTAAGGGGCTTCAACGTCTTTAAATGAGCCGATAACGAAGTTATAGGCGACTTTTTGCGGTTTTATACGTGATCGCGGGTATTTTTTCGGCGGCTCCGCAATATATATTACGGTAGTAAATAAATTCGGAGACTTTACGATGAGTTTTTATTCGTTTGCAGGCGTTGCGGGCGCTGTCGCCGTTTTTCTTCTCGGGCTCAAACTGCTTTCCGAAAGCACGGGAAAACTCGTGACGGGTAAGCTTTCCGACGTCGTTTACAAAGCTACGCTCAACAGGTTTTCAGCCGTCGGCATCGGCGCGGGAGTGACCGCCGTGGCGCAGTCGAGCGTGGCTATCAACGCCGTGCTCGTATCGCTTGCCGACGCAGGCGCCATATCGCTTTTCGGCGCGTGCGCGGTCGTCATCGGCTCGAACGTCGGAACGACGGTCACGGCGCAACTCGTATCTCTTTCCTTCGGCGCGTTCGATATCTCTGTCGTCGGCGGCGTTTCGGCGTTCGTCGGCGTGCTTTTATCGTCGTCAAAGAAAGTGAAAGTTTCTCTCGCGGGCGAAATGTTGCTCGGATTCGGGCTCGTCTTTTTGGGGATAGACCTTATGACGTCGGGTGTGGAAAGTTTTTACGGCTATCCGTGGTTCAGAAAGTTCTTCCTTATCGAAAACCCGTTCGTGCTCGTCGTGAACGGCTTTTTACTGACCGCCGTGTTTCAGAGCTCGTCCGTCGTAAGCTCTATGCTCGTCATACTGTCCGCGGGCGGTATGATAACGTTTGAAAACTCGGTATTCGTAATTCTCGGCGCCAACGTCGGGACGACCGTTTCCGTGCTTCTTATATCTTCGCGAAAGAGCGTTGCGGCAAGAAGAGTGGCGTTTTTCAACTTCCTTTTCAACCTTCTCGGAGCGGCGCTGTTTTTCGTGCCCACGCTTTTATTCGGCGAAAAAATTACGGAACTGTTCACGTCGACTTCGGCTTCCTTAGGGCGCGCCGTAGCGAACTTCCACACATTTTTCAATCTTGCTACGGGGCTTATCGCGTTGCCGTTTTTGAAGTGGCTGTCGAGGCTTTTGCTCGTAGCGGTCAAAGACGGCGAAAAAATCGGGCGGGCAGGCGGCGCGAAAAGTTGGCTGAAACGGCGTTTATACGCGATAAAAAAGGCTAAAACGACGTAAAAATTTTCTTACGGCGAGCTAAACGTTTGACAATTTTCGCATTTAGTTATAATATATAAAAGATAAAAATTTTATAGGAGAACACGTATGAACAAAAAATCTGTTAAAGACGTAAACGTGACGGGTAAAAAATGCCTTGTCCGCGTAGACTTCAACGTTCCGATGAAAGACGGCGTTATTACGGACGAAAACCGTATCAACGGCGCGCTTCCCACCATTAAATATCTTCTCGAACACAACGCCAAAGCTATACTTTGTTCGCACCTGGGCAAACCGCATAACGTTCTCGACGCCAAGCTCAAACTCAACAAGAAAGAACTTGCCAAAGTCGAAGCTCTTCCCGAAGAAGAACGCGCCGCGGCTACCGAAGAACTTCTCGAAAAGGCTAAAAAAGACCTTAAAAAACTCACTCTCAAACCGGTTGCCGACAGGCTCGCCGAGCTTCTCCCCGGCGTAAAAGTAACGTTTGCCACCGATACCGTCGGCGAAGACGCGCAAGCTAAAGTCGCCGCTATGAAAGACGGCGAGATAGTTCTTCTCGAAAACACCCGTTTCAACGCGGGCGAAGAAAAACGCGACGAAGAATTCTGCCGTAAACTCGCTTCCTTTGCCGATGTTTACGTCAACGACGCGTTCGGTACGGCTCACCGCTCTCACGCTTCCACCGCCGCAATCGTCGAATACGGTTTCGTTGATACCGCGGTATGCGGCTTCCTTATCGAAAAAGAGCTTTCCGTCATGGCTGACGCGCTCGAACACCCCGTTCGTCCGTTCGTAGCCGTTCTCGGCGGCGCAAAAGTTGCCGATAAGCTCAACGTTATTTCCAACCTTCTCGAAAAATGCGACACGCTCATCATCGGCGGCGGCATGGCTTACACCTTCCTTAAAGCTCAGGGTAAAGAAGTAGGCACTTCGCTCGTTGACGACAGCAAGATCGATTATTGTAAAGAAATGATGGAAAAGGCTCGTCAGCTCGGCAAGAAGCTCCTTCTTCCCGTTGACGCCGTCATCACCAAGGACTTCCCCGATCCTATCGATGCTCCCGTTGAAGTTACCACCGTCAGCGTTGACGCTATCCCCGCGGATATGATGGGGCTCGATATGGGCGCTAAGACGCTCGCTCTCTATTCCGAAGCCGTCAAGACCGCAAAGACCGTTATCTGGAACGGACCTATGGGCGTATTTGAAAACCCCATTCTTGCCAAAGGTACCGAAGAAATGGCGAAGGCTCTTGCCGAAACTTCCGCTACCACCATCATCGGCGGCGGTGACTCGGCTGCCGCAGTCACTCAGCTCGGTTACGCCGACAAGATGACGCATATTTCCACTGGCGGCGGCGCTTCGCTCGAACTCTTCGAAGGCAAGAAGCTCCCCGGTATCGAATGCCTTAACGAAAAAAACTGACTTGAACGCATAAGGAGATTTACAATGAGAAAACCTATTATTGCCGGTAACTGGAAAATGAATAAAACCATGGCTGAAACCAAAGCTCTTATCACCGAACTTGCTCCCATGGTAGCCGACGCCGAATGCGACGTAGTAGTCTGCGTTCCCTTCACCGACCTTATGGCGGCTAAAAAAGCCGTTAAGGGCACCAACATCAAGCTCGGCGCGCAGAATATCCACTGGGCTGAAAGCGGCGCTTTCACGGGCGAGATTTCCGCGAACATGCTTAAAGAACTCAAAGTCGAATACGTCATCATCGGCCACAGCGAAAGAAGACAATACTTCGGCGAAACGGACGAAACGGTAAATAAACGCACGCAGGCAGCTCTTGCCGCTCGTTTGAAACCTATCGTCTGCGTCGGCGAAACCGAACAGGAAAGAGAAAACGGACTTACCGAAAAGGTTCTCTATACGCAGATTACCGAAGGTCTTAAAGGCTTCAAATCCAAAGACTTCGATAAGATCGTCATCGCTTACGAACCCGTTTGGGCTATCGGCACGGGTAAGACCGCTACCGCCAAAGACGCTAACGAAACCATCGGTTACATCAGAAGCGTTCTCAATAAGAAATTCCGCGGCGCCGGCGATAAAGTAAGAATTCAATACGGCGGCTCAATGAAACCCGCTAACTGCAAAGAACTTATGGCCGAAGAAGAGATCGACGGCGGACTTATCGGCGGAGCTTCCTTAAAAGCCGCTGATTTCGCAAAGATCGTCAACTACAACAAATAATAAAACGTTTATTGCGGACGGGCTGATTTTTCACCCGTCCGTTATGCCGTATACGGCTGAAACTTTTCAGCTTTTCAAAAGGAGTAATTATGAAGAAAATGAAATCAAGGCCCGTATGCCTGTTCATTATGGACGGCTACGGATTAAGAGAAAGCGCCGACGGCAACGCCATCAAAATAGCCAACGCAGGCGTTATAGAAAACCTTATGAAAACCTATCCGTCCACGTCCTTACAGGCAAGCGGAATGTTCGTCGGGCTTCCCGACGGGCAGATGGGCAACAGCGAAGTAGGTCATCTCAATATCGGCGCGGGCAGAATAGTTTATCAGGAACTCACCCGCATCACCAAATCCATCGCCGACGGGGACTTCTTTGAAAACCCCGAACTCAACGCCGCTATGGATAACGCTTTGAATAACGGCAAAAAGCTTCACCTTTACGGGCTTTTGTCGGACGGCGGCGTTCACAGCCACAACAAGCATTTATACGGGCTTTTGGAACTTTGCCGTCGCCGCGGCGTAAAGGAAGTCTACGTTCACGGCTTTATGGACGGGCGCGACGTGCCTCCCACGAGCGGCGTAAACTTCGTTGCCGAACTCGAAGAGAAGATGAAAGAGCTTGGAGTAGGTAAGCTTTCTTCGCTTTCGGGAAGATACTACGCCATGGACCGTGACAATCGCTGGGAAAGAGTAGAAAAAGCTTACGACAGCCTGACCGTCGGCAACGGCGTGAAAGCCGAAAGCGGCGTGGAAGCTATGAAGAAAAGTTACGCCGACGGCGTGACCGACGAATTCGTTCTTCCTACGAATATCTACGAAAACGGCAAGCCTATCGGGCTTATCGAAGAAGGGGACTCCATAATCTTCTTCAACTTCCGTCCCGACAGAGCAAGGGAAATAACCCGCGCGTTTACGCAGAAAGACTTTACGGGCTTTGAAAGAAAAACGGGCTATCTTAAACCGTGCTACGTCTGCTTTACGCAGTACGACGCAACGTTTGAAAACGTCATGATAGCTTTCAAGCCGCAGAGCTTGAAGAACACGCTCGGCGAGTTTTTGGCGAACAACGGCTACACCCAGTTGAGAATAGCCGAAACGGAAAAATACGCGCACGTTACCTTCTTCTTCAACGGCGGCGTGGAAGCTCCCAACGCAAACGAACAGCGCGATCTTATCGCTTCGCCTAAGGTCGCAACGTACGATTTGCAGCCCGAAATGAGCGCTCCCGAAGTAACCGCAAAGGTACTCGAAGAAATCGAAAGCGATAAGTTCGACGTAGTTATCCTTAACTTCGCCAACTGCGATATGGTAGGTCACACGGGCGTGCTCGAAGCTGCCGTTCAGGCTGTAAAGACGGTTGAAAACGGTATCGATCAGGTCGTTTCCGCCGTTCTTGCAAAAGGCGGTACGGCTATGGTCACGGCAGACCACGGCAACGCCGATATCATGATCGCCGAAGACGGGTCTCCCTTCACCGCTCATACGACCAATCCCGTTCCCTTCGTGCTTGCGAGCGCCGACCCGGCGTTTAAAAACGTCAAGCTTCGCTCGGGCGGCGCGCTGTGCGACATAGCTCCCACTATCCTTGAAGTTATGGGCGAAGATAAGCCCGCCGAAATGACCGGTAAGTCGCTTATCGAAAGATAAGTTCGCCCCTTCAAGCGTTAAAATATTATTTTTCGGTCGTTTTTTAATAATTTTTTACGAAATTCAAATTAAACGCTTGCATTGTGTAAAGTATTGTGTTACAATAATCAAGCATTTAAACGATAAATCGGAGTTATTATGAATACTATTTTAGCTATGTCTTATGAATTATACTACGCATTAAGCTTAATTTGCGTTATCGGCGCTTTCTTGTGCTCGGTAATGGTAATCGTAGCAGTTCTTATTCAACCGAGCAACTCTCACGGTATCAGCGCGCTTGGCGGAAATGCCGACACCTTCTATAACAAGAGCAAAGGCAAAACGCTTGCAAGCACTATGAAGATGATAACTTATATCTGCATGGGGCTTATCGCTCTGTTCATGATCCTGTTCTTCATCGTGGAAGTTCTGTAATAAGCAATTTGAAACGGTTACCTTATCGGGTAACCGTTTTTTTATGCCGTAATTATCTGATACGGATATACTGCTATATAAATTATTCTTTTTGGATATACTGATTGCGCGGCTCGTTGAACGCGCCGTTATTGTTTGAAATATGGGTTATCTTACTAAATCTAAAATTTTACGCCTTTTTGAAGACGGAACGTTCGAAGGAAAAACTTTCGGCGCTATCGCCGCGTACTTTGCGCGCGAAGGGCTCAATCGTCATACCGTGGGCGATTTTATCGACGAGCTCATAGGCGGCGGCGAGCTTAAAAAGGATAACGGGCGTTTCTATCTGTCTGACGGAAAGTCCGTTCAAAGAGTTGATAATAATCAATATAAGACGGGCGTTTTTCGCTGTAACGAACGCGGTTTCGGGTTCGTGACGGTCGAAGGCGACAAAGATTATTTCATACGCGTCGAAGGCATGGGGCAAGCCCTTAACGGCGACCAAGTCAAAATAAAGCTTCTCGGCGGCAGAGAAGGCGACCTTGCCGAGATTACCGAAGTTGTTTCACGCGGGGTGACGACGACTGCCGGCACCGTCTTTACGGAAGGCGGCGCATACTACGTCCGCCCCGACGACAGGGCGTATTTTGCCGATATCTTCGTGGGCACCGTCGGCAAGATGCTGCTTTATTTAAGCGGCGACGAAAAGTTTACCGAACAGTCTATCATCGGCAAAAAAGTTGCCGTAAGGCTGAAAAAGTTTCCGAAAAACAGGTGTCCCGAAGGCGAGATAATTAAAATTCTCGGAACTCCTTTCGAGCTTTCGACCGAAGAACGGGCTATAATAACCGTCAAAGGGATACCGACCGATTTTTCGGAAGAAGTTCTCGACCTTGCCAAAAGCAAAGGCGAAGTCGTTGACGAAAGCGAGATAGCTTCAAGGCGCGATCTTCGCGATAAATTGATTTTTACCATAGACGGCGAGAGCGCGCGCGACTTTGACGATGCCGTGTCGCTCGCTTTTGAGGACGGAAAGTATCGTCTTGGCGTTCATATAGCCGACGTATCGCATTACGT